>JAPKYU010000709.1 GCA_026394175.1 Acidobacteriota bacterium
GCGGTGCCCTTGAAGGCGAACGTCACCTCGTAGCGCTGGCCGGCCTCGATGGTCAGGCCGCGCTGCAACAACTGGACGTGCCAGTTGGTTCCGTCCACAGCCGTCACATCGATGCGGGCGGCCTGTCGGCCTTCATAAGCATCGGAAACCGCCGCATAGGTGGCCTGGGCCGCGCCCTGCCGGTTCTGCGACCAGTTCTGCAGGCCGGATTCGAAACCCGGATTGCTCAGCGTGTTGCCGGAATCGTAGCCGGCGCCGCGCCAGGCCTCGGCGAGCGCCGCCTGGTTGCCGTAGCGCTTCACCAGCCACTGGTTCCACAGCCGGTCCAGCTCCGCGCTGTAGTAGGGCGGCAGCGTCTCCGGGCGCGCGGGGTCGTAATGGACCCTGCCGTTTCGGAACGAATACAGCAGCGAGTCTTCGTTGGTGATCTCGACGAAGGCCACCGCCGGATCGTCGGCCAGCCGCAAACCGGTGTAGGGATTGGTGTGGCCGAGCAGGTCGGTGGCATATTTCTTCTGCAGCTCGATCATCACCGGGTCGAACTGCGTCGCGCCCTTGTTGTAATCGGATGACTGGAAGCGGTTGTACTCGGCCACGCCGTCCCCCGAGCGGAAGAAGCGCGATACGTGCAGGTTGATGTTGCTGTAGATGCCGCGTTTCTTGAGTTGGAAGATCAGGTAGTCGAGGCGGCGAAGCTGCAGCGGGTCGAGGTGTTGGGTGTCGTTGGGGTAGACGGGGTCCCAGATGCCACGCGGCCGGTTCCCGCTGTCCATGTGGTGGAAGCGCACCTGGTTGATGCCCATGCGCGCCAGCCGCGTAGCCAGTTGGTCGGCGGCGTCCAGCGGAACCTGACCCGTGTATTCCCCCGCGCGCTGCGGGGCGTCGGCGTTGGGCGGGAAGCAGGTGTTGAAGGTTAGATTGGTGCCGAAGAAGCGCGCGCGCCGCCCGGTGTTGGCAAAGTAGAAGTGACCGTCGGCCGCCGTCATCAGAAACCCGCGGCGGTCGATCACCTGGGCCGGGTCTTCGCCCGGCACATCCACCAGCAGGTCGGAGGCATCCACGGCGCTCCCGGCCGACACCGCCACGGTGGGGTTGAACGGGAACCAGCCCGTCAGATCGATTTGCTGCGCCGCCGCCGATCCGCAGAACAGCAGCGCCAGGATCACCAAGAGGAAGCCACCAGGCACGGCTGCATTGTAATCCGCGGATTACGCGGATTCACGCGGATTTCGGGGCCCAATCCACAGATTTCGCGGATGTCGCAGATTGGGCCCGGTCAGTCTGCGGAATCTGCGCAATCTGCGGATTGGTCTGAGGATTTGCTACCAGTTGCCGGAAGCGCTGGCGTATGATACAACGCGGCTTCGCTAGCAAATCCTCCGCGACGGGGTTGACGTATGAAGAAAATCCCTCTGATTGTGGCAGCCTCACTGGGCGCCTTCGTGTTTGGAATCATCTCGACTTTCTGGGGCCAGGTGGTGGTTCCCAGCCTGGGCAGCATCGCCACCACGGTGCTGCTGGCCAATTCCATCGGGCTGGTGATCGGCAGCATTCTTGCCGGCCCGGTGATTGACAAGCTGGGGAACAAGGTGGCCATGGTGGTGGGCATTGGGCTGGTGGCCGTGGGCGCCTTTGGCCTCGGGCACATCGGTGGCAGCGTGGCCATCGGCTTCGCCATGGCGCTGCTGGTGGGCATCGGAGGCAGCGCCATCGTCACCGGCGCCAACGCCGCGGTGGGCGACATCGCCGACACCGACGCCGCCCGCGGCAACTGGGGCAACATCATCAACAACTTCTTTGCCGTGGGCGCCTTCATCGCCGGCAACACCTTCGGCGTGCTGGTGGGCAAGGGGCTGAAGATGGCGGAACTGGCCACCTATATGGGGATTCTGGGCGTGGCCGTCTGCGTGTATTACGTAGTGATCAGTTTCCCGCCGGCCAAGGCCACCGGGGCCAGCATGACGGCCGGCGCCGGACAGGTGCTCAGCCGCGGCTTGTTCTGGGCGCTGGCCGCCAGCCTGTTCTTCTATGTGGGCTGCGAAGGCTCGATCTGGTACTGGCTGAACAAGTACCTGACCGAAGGGCTGAAGTTCACGGCCCAGGCGGCCGGGGTCACCATCTCGGTGTTCGCCCTGGGCATCATCATCGGCCGCATCATCTCCTCGCTGCTGCTGGCGCGGAACCTGCTGGGGCCGCTGACGCTGACGCTGATAGGCGCCATCGGCATCGCGGTTTCGTTCACCGGCCTGCTGTTCGCCGAGGACCTGACGACGGTCCGGGTGCTGATCGGCATCGCCGGCGCCTGCATGGGGCCGCTGTTCCCGACGCTGCTGGCGGCCACCGGCATCAACTTCCCGCGGAATATCGGCACGGCCATCGGCCTGGCGATCACGGGCGGCTGGCTGGGCTACGTGTTTATCCCGCCGGCGATCGGGTATGCGCTGAACCTCGGCCTGGTCAGCAACCTGCGCAACGGCCTGTTCTTGACCAGCGGCGCGGCGGTGCTCCTGGTGCTGATGAACCTGATCGCGCTGGCCCTGTCCGGGAAGGGCAACAGCAAAGCCGCGACTGCAAAGTGACGAGTGATGAGTGACGAGATGGCCACTTGTCACTTGTCACTCTTCACTAGTCACTGCAGTTCGGCGGCGGAACAGGCGGGCCAGGGCGCGGAAGATGGCGCGCAGGAACAGCACGAACAGCGCCGCCAGCGCGGCCACGATGGCCAGCGTGATGTAAGGGTGGTGGGCGGCCATCCACAGCAGGAAGACCACGAAGGCGTCCTCGCCCAGGCTCAGCGCCCAGTTGCTGAAGGGCTCCGGCGAGGCATTCACGGCTAGGCGCGCCGAGGCTTTGCTGCCGTGCGACTGCAGCGCCAGCGCCGCCCCCACCGCCGTCATCAGCGCCTGCCAGTGGGCAGGCTGGCCGGAGAACATGCCGCCGGCCAGGCCCGCTCCCACGGGAATCCGGATGAAGGTGTGAATCGCGTCCCAGATGTTGTCGAAGTAGGGGATTTTGTCGGCGATGAATTCCACCGCGAACAGCACCAGCGCCACGCCGATCACCCAATCGTTGGCCAGCCCGCTGAGCGGCGGCTGCAGATGAATGGCGCCATAGCGCTGGAGCAGGCCCAGCATGGCCACGCTGGCATAAGCGTTTAGGCCGGAGGCCAGCGCCGAGGCCAGCGCCAGGGCCAGCAGTTCCGGGAAGTTCGGCGGCATGTCAAACATTGTAATTCGGAGTGCGGAGTGCGGAGTGTGGAGTTTTGGCACTCCGCATTCCGCACTTGAATGGGAGGCAACATGCGCAGGCTTCTGCTTGCATTGATTCTCCTTTCGTTGATGGCCGGGCCGGCGGCCGCGCAACTGAACCCGACGCAGGCCCAGAAGCTGTATGAAGAAGCGGCCGCGGTCGTGGAACGAGGGCCGGCGGCGCCGGGGCAGAAGGACAGGCTGATTCCCCTGATGGAACGGCTCCAGAGCCCGCGCGGCTGGAACCATACGGCGGACGTTTACGAGCTGCTGCAATTTGTGCGGGCGCACCAGGCCATGCTGCACGCCCTGCCGGCGACCAAGGCAACCGAGGAGCTGGACAGTATCGCCGCCCGGCTCGACAGCCACCTGCGGGGCCTGCTGGCCGCGGTCGAGCGCCGCGTGCGCAACCCCGACCGCGACAACCTGGCCCGCTACGCTCCCGCCAATGACAAGCTGCCCCCGCCGGCCTCCGGCGAACAGCGGGTTCTGTTTCTCGGCGACTCCATCACTGACGGCTGGAAGCTGGCCGAGTACTTCCTTGATAAGCCCTACGTCAACCGCGGCATTTCGGGCCAGATCACCGGCGAGATGCTGGGCCGCATGAAAGCCGACGTGCTGAACCTGAAGCCGGCGGCCATGGTGGTGCTGGCGGGCACCAACGACCTGGCGCGCGGCGTCGCCGTGGAAGTGATCGAAAACAACCTGTCGATGATCGGGGACCTGGCGCGCGCCAACGACATCAAGCCGATTTTCGCCTCCATCCTGCCGGTCAGCGATTACGCCCGGGACCGGCCGGCGCAAACGCCGCAGCGGCCTCCCGAAAAGATCCGCGAGATCAACGCCTGGCTGCAGTCTTACTGCAAGGCGAAGGGCTTCGAATACCTCGACTACTTCCCGGCGCTGGCTGATGAAAAGGGCCTGCTGAAGGCCGAGCTGGCCGACGACGGCCTGCACCCCAACGCCGCCGGTTACAAGGTCATGGCGCCGCTGGCGCAGGCGGTTATCGATAAGGTGCTGGCGCCGCCCCCGGCGCCGCCCCGCCGCCGCAGGTAGAAATTCCAAGTTCCAGGTTTCAAGTTTCAAGTTCGGGAACCTGAGATTCCCGGGAGTGGCTCAATGCGCACAATCGCTGCGGTCTTGCTGGCCGCATTCGCTGTTTCCATCCCTGCCGCCTGCCAGGAGCCGTCGGGCGCCCAACTGAAGGCGCTGCTGCAGCGGCTCGAAGCGAAAGTCGAACAATTGACCAGCCAGGTGGAGTCCCAACGCGCCGACATCGAGCGGCTGCGCGCGGCCCTCAATTGCGGATTGCGGAATGCGGATCACCGGCAAGCCGGGACAGGTTGTGGATTTCAAACCACGCCGACAATGAACCCGTAATCCGTTGTTCAGAACGCGAGAAATCCGCAATCCGAGTTCCGAGATCCGCAATCGGGAAATCCGCAATCCGAAATCCGACAGCAGGAGGTGATTTCCGACGTTCAGCTCTTCCGAAACCCCAACCAGATCCAGCTCGCGTCCCTGGCCTCGGGCTTCCCGGTGCTCATCAATCCGGCGCTCGGCGTTGCGCTCTCCGGCCCCATCAACGAACAAGGCTCGGCCACATCCACACCGGATCGGACCCGCTACTACGCGCCGCATTATCGGATCGTTCATCTGGGCTACCGGCTGCAACATGACGGCTGGATGCTGCGCGGGCGGGAAATGCCGGCCTGGCTGGATGTCAGGCTGGCCCGCAACGTCGGCGCCAGCAAGCTGCGCGATGCCGTGCTGATCGGGGCGAGTGTTGGCGAGATCCGCCGGGCGGGCGACGTGAGGTTCCTCTACGAATACCTGATCAAAGACGCGAATTCACTGGTCCCCCAGTTCACAGATGATGACGTGGGGACGGGCAGCGGCACCAACATCGCGGACCACGGCATACGCTTCGATCTGGGCTTGGCGCGCTTTCTGCAAT
>JAPKYU010000393.1 GCA_026394175.1 Acidobacteriota bacterium
ACGCTCAACCTGGGGCTGCGTTACGAACTCGAAGGAGCACCAACCGAGCGGTACAACCGTAACGGGAGGGGCTTCGACCTGACCTCGCCCAGCCCGATTCAAGCCGCGGCCCAGGCGGCTTACGCCGCCAATCCCGATAAGTCGGGTTTGGCGGTCAGCGATTTCAAGGTGCGCGGCGGCCTGCTCTTCGCCGACAGCAGTAACCGCGGCTTCTGGATCTCCGACAAGAACAACTTCGAGCCGAGGGTCGGCGCCGCGTACCAGATCAGCCGCAAGGTGGTGTTGCGCGGCGGATGGGGCATGTACATGTCGCCCTACAACGTCGATGGCATTCAACAGGCCGGCTTTTCGCAATCAACCCAGTTGGTTTCCAGCCTCGACGGCGGCCTCACGTTTGCCGGCAGCCTGGCCAATCCCTTCCCGTTCGGCGTGCTCAGCGCGCCGGGCGCCAGCGGCGGCCTGCGTACCTACATCGGGCAATCGCTTTCGTTTACCCCGCTAGACAGGAAGAATCCCCTGTCGCAGCGGTTCTCGATCGGGCTCCAGGCGCAACTACCTGGCCGCTGGCTGTTTGAAGCCTCGTATGTCGGAAACCGTGCGTCCGATATCCCGGTTCCCAGGCAACTGAATACGCTCCCGCGGCAGTATCTTTCCACTTCGCCGCTCCGCGATACCGCTGTGATCGACTTCTTGACGGCGAAAGTGACCGATCCTTTCAAGGGGCTGGCGCCCGGCACGACTTTGGATGCCTCTACGATCGCCCGTTCGCAGTTGCTACTGCCCTATCCGCAATTTACCGGCCTCACTACGGAAACCGACAACGGTACGTCCCGTTACAATTCCGGTGTCTTGCGCATGGAACGGCGCTTCGCGCAGGGATTCACGCTCAATGGCAGCTATACGCTCTCGCGGTTGAGGGCGCGGACGAGCATGCTGAACGACACCGACGCGTCGCCGGTGGACCAGGTGTCGAGCGATGATCGCCCCACGCGCATCACCATAAGCGGCATTTGGGAGTTGCCGATCGGCAAGGGACGCCGCTGGGGACATCAGTGGAACAACCTGGTCGACTCGGTGTTGGGCGGATGGCAGCTTGCAGGGATTTACATCTGGCAGTCGGGTGCGCCCATCTCTCTGGGTAACCGCTACTTCTCGGGCGACCTGAATGCCTTGAGCACCAAGTTCAATACCAAAACGGTTGACCGGCCGGTGTTCGACGTCTCGGGCTTCTATTTGCACGACGCGGCCGCCCAGACCAACGGCGTGGACGATCCGGTGAAGCAGCGCAGCGACCAGCGCATTTCCCTGTCCAACAACGTTCGCACTTTGCCCAATTACCTGGCTGGTTTCCGAGGCGGCCCCATCACCGGGCTGGACCTGTCCATGGTCAAGACCGCGAAGATCGGTGAACGGTTTAAGGCGCAGTTCCGTGCGGAAATGTTAAACTCGTTGAACTTCGTGCAGTTCGCCAACCCCTCCACGACTCCGAACTCGGCCGCCTTCGGCATGGTGAGTAGCCAGCAGAACGACCCGCGGCAGATGCAGTTGAGCGTCAAGCTCTCATTCTGACCGCCCCACTGTCGTGATGCAGGGGCGACCCCATGTGGTCGCCCCTACCTCCAGCGATTATCGAGGGCGGCCACGCGGGGTCGCCCCTACGTTGCGTAAACGCCGCCCGCAAACGTTGGTGTCAATGTAGCGCCCGCGGTTATGGAAGTGCGGCGGGCGGGCGGCCTTCCAAGACCCGAATGCGACCGGGATCCGAAAGACGCCGAGCAACTGGTAGGGGTTTAGGCCGAAGACGCCCGTATTCTGATGCCGGGTCGGCCGATCATCAGCGGCAAGGAGCGGAATGATAGCCTTGTTTAGTCCCGTAGGGACGGCTGAAACGCTTGGCGGGCGAGGCTCTCAGTCGTCCCTACGGGACTTGGTGACCCGCGTTTGCTTTCCCAGCACTGAAGTGCTGGGCTATTTTCGGTCGCGCCTACGGCGCTTGGGCATCGTTCGCGCTCGCACCTGGAATTGTGCAAGTACCTCAGGAGCCACATGGGCGGTTAAGCCGGTTCTCACTTGCTGAGGTAGAGCACCGGCACCAACGTGTTCTTGTAGATTGCCTTGCCGGGCTTCTCCGTCGTGATGAATTCATCAGCGTTGAGGAGGTGAGCGGCGGCGACGTGCAAAGCGTCCATGCCGCTGACTGCAGACCGACTGGCCTCGCGGAAGGCTTCACGGAAGATAGAATCGATATCCTCGATGCGTTCCGTGGCAGCCAAGTACGCTTCCAGAAATTCCTGCTGGCGGGCTTTGCGGTTGAGGATCACCTGGGGCAACAGTTCGAGATCGAGGAATGGGCAGGACAGAAACACTCGACCGGTCTCCCGCAAAAGAGAGAGGGCGGGCCCCTGACCGGACGCTGCTTCGATCAGCACACCGGTGTCGAGGTAGGTGCGCAGCATGCGATCAGGCCAAACCGCGCCGGCGGCGCACTTCGCGGTTGACTTCTTCGCGCGTCAACAGCTTCTCGCCGCTCTCCTCGATCTTCTTGCGCAGGCGGGTGAGCTTGCGGCCTAATGCCGACACCGGAGCGCCGGGTGGCGGTAATTCCACCGTTCGATATGAATTCGCCTGTCTTTTCACAACCTCACTATAACATGACCAGCGACGTCGCGAGCGGTCAGGGTTCGGCTGCCAGGACCACCACACGGCCCTGTCGGTCAGGCATTCATCCACGGGCTGTGGCTGACCTTCGGCGGCGCGTGGTGTCCGGCCTTCGCTGCCAGCATCTCAATCCGCTGGCACTCCCGTTCCAGTGAGGTTTTTCACCACAAAGACACAAAGGACACGAAGCACACAAAGGTTGGTGGTTCGTTGCACTCTGTGGTGGGGAATCGCTACTTCGGCTGGTACTCTATTTTGATGTCGGCGCCGAAGCGCTTGTAGTTTTCGTACTTGATGACGAAATGCACGCGCACCGGGCCGGTGTGGAACTGCAGCGTGTCGTCAGCCACGGTGCGGGCCGGAAACCAGTGAACGCCGTCGATGCGCTGCCGGAAAGTGGTGAAGCGGGCGAACAGGTTCTCCCGGCCATTCTTCACCAGGTCGGGCACCGCCTTCCCCTCGGCCTGAATAATCTCCAACCCCTCGGCCGTCACCCAGATGACGCCGTCAAACAAGCGCTGGCTATCGAAGATCTGGCGTGGACGGACACGCAGAACGTGTGTGCGGATGGCGTTTAATTCCGCCTCCTCCATGTACGTGACCTCGTAGTTCCAGAGGTCTTCGGGCTCCAGCAGCAGGGGCTGCACTTCGGTCAGGTCGCGCAGGTCCTCCTCGGTCATGCGGAGCTTGCTGAGCGAGTTGACCGGCTTGCGCACCGGCTTCTCAATCCGCTTGCCCTCCGGCGTGAACGTGACATCGGTCACCGCGACGTAGGCGCCGCCGCCGTATTCGGTAAATTCGAAGGTTTGGCGGTAGGTATAATGATCGCGGGCCTCGCGGCATTTCTTTTCGTTTTCGGCGGCACGGCGGACCAGTTCCTCAGCCGAGGTTCCCGGTGCTTTACCCTGGGCCGTGAAACCAGGAGAGGCGGCCGACAGAGCCGCGAGCGTCAGCGAGCGGGTGCTTGCGCAGCGCCGCATCGGCCCTTGCGGGGCACCCGCTCGCGGACGCTCGCGGCTCTGTTGCGGGTCCGTTTCACCGAATTTTGCACATCCCTCAGGAACGGCCCGGGCAAGGGACGATGGGAGAACAACCAACAACAACGAAACCAGGACCGCAAAGCGCATCGGCGGCCAGTATAGCACCCGATGTATGGAGGTTCGTGGCCCTGTGGCTGCTGACGGCGGGCGCGCTGCTGGCCGGCGCAGCCAGCCAATTGAGCCGCTACCAACTGGGCGCACGGTTCCTGGCGGCGGTCATCATTGCCTTCTTGCTGCAACTGGCGTTGTACTGGCTGCCGGGGTTCGAGCGCTTGCGCGGGCGCCTCGAGGCCACCTTCCCCGGCCGCCGCTTCATCCTGGTTCTCGGCGTAGCCTTGCTGGTTCCCTACTTCGTGTACGGAATCGGCACCGGCTCGTTGAAGGCCATTCCGGCGCTGAAACAGGTCAGCCTGGTGGCGCTGGTATTCGGGGTGTATGGATTCTGGACGCCGCGCAAGCCGGCGCTGGCGGTTCAGGACGTGGTGGTGCTGGTGGGCATCGCCGCGCCCGTCTATGTCAACTGGTACCGCGACATCTGGCCCGCTCCCGTTCATTTGGATTTCATGGCGCGGCTGTTCGTGGTAGGAGTGACGGCGATCGGCCTCCTCTCGCTGCGCCGGCTGCCCAATGTCGGCTATCAGTGGCGCCTGCAGACAGGCGACTGGATCGAGGGCGGAAAGCAGTTTGTTTTTTTCTCGATCATCGGCTTGCCCCTCGGCTTCGCCATGCGCTTTATCGCCTGGCACCCGAAACAGGCGGACCCGTTTTCGATCGGCTTCTCGTTCCTCGGGATTTTCATGCTAATCGCGGTGGCCGAGGAGCTGTTTTTCCGCGGGGCGCTGCAGAATCTGCTGGAGAACAGGCTGGGAAACGCGCTCGCGGCGCGGGCCATAGCCTCGGCGCTGTTCGGCCTCAGCCACATCCATCACGGCTTCCCTAACTGGCGCTACGTCATCCTGGCGGCCATCGCCGGCTGGTTCTATGGAACCGCCTGGCACCGCCGCCGCAGCATCATCGCCGCGTCCCTCACCCACGCGGCGGTGGATACCCTGTGGCGCCACTTCCTCACCGCATAAAAGCGACCGAGCCGCGACCGTAAGGGAGCGTCCCCGAAACCGCGTCCCCAGGCCCACGCCCGGAGTCGGGGTCGCTCCCTTACGG
>JAPKYU010000247.1 GCA_026394175.1 Acidobacteriota bacterium
AAGCCAGAGATCGCCGTTACCGCCAGCATCGAAAACGACATACCGGCCGTCTGGGGAGATGCCGACCGGGAAATCTTTCCCCGCAACCCAGATCCGGCGCGTGGCAACTTCGGTGCGGCCGGTGGTTCCGCCCGCCCCGGCGGTGAGGGCGCTCAGCCGCTGTCGTGCCACCTTGGTGGGCTCCGGCTGATCCCCATATTCGCGCAGCACACGCTCGTAGGCCTTGCGCGCTTCCCGCGCCTGCGCATCGCCCAGCTTTTCCAAGCACTGGCCCATCTGCACCAAGGCCTTGGCCGCTACCGGGCGGTTGCTCGCGTAGCCGGCCAGGATCTTCTTGTAGATCTGGACCGCGTCCTCCAGCTTGCCCTCCACCAGCTCCTTGTGGATGGCAGTCTGGAGGAGCACCTCTCCCTGGTCGTCCTTTTGGCTGAAGCCCGTCAGAACCAGAACGCAGAGAACGGCCGTCAGCCAGGCTGTTCGAGCTGCGTTCGTCATGGTGCACCTCTCATGTGCCGCAACAGGATAGCGGGCGAGTGTCTTGCGCCGCTCTCGGAAGTGTCCAGATTGTGTAAAGATCAGTCCTCGCCGGGCGGACAGGGTTCGCTCAGCCCTCGAAACGGTATCCCAGGGCGCGCACGCTCACCAGGTAGCGGGGGTGGACGGGGTCGGGCTCGATCTTCTTCCGCAAGTTGGCGATGTGGTTGTCCACCACACGGTCCGAAAGAGAAATGCCGCGCTCCCAGACTTGCTCCAGCAGTTGCTCGCGCGTCAACAGGCGGCCCCGCGCGCGGATGAAAGCCGACAGCAGCTTGAACTCGAGAGCGGTGAGCCCCGCCGGCAGGCCCTGCCGGCGGACCTCGCACCGGCCGAAGTCCACGTCCACGTCCCCGAAGCGATAGTGCTTGGGCAACTCGCCCTCCGCGCGCCGGAGCACCGCCCGGATGCGGGCGCGCAGTTCCCAGGGGTTGAAAGGCTTGGTCACGTAGTCGTCGGCGCCCAGGTCCAGTCCCATGATCTTTTCGGCGTCCTGCGCCTTGGCGGTCAGCAGGATGATGGGCGTGCGCACGCCGGCGTGCCGCAACTCCCGGCACACCTGGAAGCCATCCTTGCGCGGCAGCATCACATCGAGGAGAATCAGATCGAACTTCTCCTCGCGCGCCCGCCGTGCGGCGGTTTCCCCATCGGCGACCACTTCCGTCTCGTAGCCTTCCAGCTTCAAATCGCCCTCCAGCACCAGGGCGATGTCGGCTTCGTCTTCCACTACCAGGATGCGGGCCATAGCTCACTCCTATAAGCTTTCAGCTATCAGCTTTCAGCTATCAGCCAGACCGCGTTCTTTGTTGATAGCTGATAGCTGATAGCTGACAGCCGACAGCTTCTAACTGACCGGCAGCAGGATGCTGAAGGTGCTTCCCTGGCCGGGCGCGCTTTCCAGCCGGAGCGCGCCGCCATGCGCGTCCACGATATGCTTCACCATGGCCAGCCCCAGCCCGGTGCCCTTGACGCCGGCGGCCTTGCTGCTAGCCCCGCGGACGAATTTTTTGAAAATCTCCTTCTGTTCTTCCGGGGAGATGCCCAGGCCGCGATCGCGCACCCGAACGCTCAGGCCCTGGCCCTCGCCGGTCACCTCGACGCCGACGGTCCGGCAGTGCGGCGAGTACTTGACCGCATTGTCCAGGAGATTCCACAGGGCGCGGCGGAGGGCCTCCGAGTCACCGCGCACGATGACTTCGGAATCAGGCGCGGTGAGTTCGAGGCGAAAATCTCGCGCCGCTACCTCCTGCTGGAATTCCGCGACGACATCGCGAACCAAAGCGGCGGCATCGAGGAGTTCGAAGCGGTACTCGTGCGCGCCGGCCTCCATGCGGCCGAAGTCCAGCAGGCCCTGAACCAGGCGGTAGAGGCGCTCGGTCTGCCGCGCCAGTATCTCGTAGTACTGTTGCCGCTGCTCCTCGCCGGCCATGCGGCCGCGGACGAAGGTATCCGCGAGCTGGCGCATGGAGGTGAGAGGAGTGAGGAAGTCGTGGGAGACGGCGGAGACGAAGTCGGATTGCAGGCGGGCGAGGCGCAACTCGCGGGTCACGGCGCGCGCCGTGAAATAGCTGCCGGCCAGGACCACCACGGCCATCATGGCCAGCCCGGCCATCAACAGCCGGCGGCGGGCGGCAAGCTCGGCCAGGCCGGCGGCGGGATCAACGCTGGCCGCATGCAGCGTCCAGGGCAGGCCGGTGTCCGCGGGTGAGCGCAAGGCATGGAGCCTGGCGGCCCCGCTGGCCTGCCCGACTACGGGACGACCATCGGCGTCGGTCAGGGTGACTTGCACCGTGGAGCTCTCGAGGAGGGGAACCAAGGCCGGGAGCCAGGCTTGCTCCAGAAAACGAGGCCCGCCGACAAGCACCGCCATGCGCTCCGGGCCGCTCCGCCATGCGACCAGGACCACGCGATCGAAAGCGAGCACGCTCTTGCGCCCCGCCGGATGGCCCTCGCCGCGCCGGATGGCCTGCCACTGGTCCCACGCGGACTCGACCCCGGTCGCCAGGGCAAGGCCTTCCTGTTCGCGGACCGCGATGGCCGCCTGCGCCTGTGGATCGGAATCCAGCCGCAGCCGCGCCTCCTGAGCGTAGAAGCGGTAAGAGGCGCGCGACAACCGCCAGCGGCCACCGTCGAGATCGTGGTACAGCGCCGCAGCCTCGCGCCGCAGATTCGCGAAGTCCTTCAGTTCTTCCAGCAACAGGCAGCGCGCGCGCCGCGCCAGCAACTCGGCCGGAAGGCCTCCGACGAAGGCTGAGCGCATCCGGGACAGGTCCTCGTAGACGGCCAGCGCCGCCTGCATGTCGCCGGCCTTATGGAGATTGCGCGCCAACCTCAGCAGTGCACCAGCCCGCACGGAGCGGTCTGGGGAGAGTGAGAGCTCGCGGAAGGCCGCAATTGCCTTGGCATGGTTCTTCTGTTGGAACTCGAGAACCTCACCGTGGGTAAATACTGTGGCGGCCGGATCCTTTGACGCCGGAAGGAACGGGTAGTAGAGCAGGCGCGCGGCGGGATAGCTTTCCACGGCGTCGGATCGCAACACGGCGATCAGAGCATCCGCGGTGAGGCGGTTGCCAAGTTCTGCCGCCCTGCCAGCCACCTGAGTGTCCGGCACAGTCGCCAGTTCGGCTAACCGCTCCTCGGTCTCTGCCAAGCGCCGCCCGAGCGAGGCGCCGGCCCGATCGGCGGCATATTCGAGGCGTTCGCGGAGGCGCTGGCTTTCCAGGGCGCGGTCCTGCTTGAGCAGGTGCCAGCTCAGCCAGCCGAGGGCGGCGGCGGGAACCAGCGCAACCGCCGCGAACACCGCCACAATGCGGCGCGGCGACCACAGCCAGTCGCGACGGGGCATGGCAACCTCCGGGGGAATCTGCGGTCCATTATAGCCGCGGGTCCGTTGTGGCGGCTCAGATTGTCCTTCGTGATATGATCCTCTGGCTTTTTAACACGCAAACAGGGAGAGAAACGCTGTGCGACTTTTCACCATCGTTTCACTGGCGCTTGTCCTGGCCGTCTGCGCGCCATGCGCCGAGGCGCAAAAAGGCCAGCCGCTGCGGGCACCCGACGTTCACTACGAGCCTTCCTCGCCCGCAATCGTGGAGGCCATGCTCAAGCTGGCGGATGTCACCAAAGACGACATCGTCTATGACCTGGGCTGCGGCGATGGCCGCATCGCGATTGCCGCCGCCCAAGAGTTCGGCGCCCACGGCGTGGGCATCGATATCGATCCCAAGAGGATCAAGGAAGCCAACGAGAACGCGCGCAAAGCCGGGGTCACCGGCCGCGTCAGGTTCCTCA
Source organism: Acidobacteriota bacterium (assembly GCA_026394175.1). GTDB lineage: Bacteria > Acidobacteriota > Terriglobia > JAJPHL01 > JAPKYU01 > JAPKYU01. The sequence goes on from JAPKYU010000247.1 coordinate 3,826, forward strand.
ACGAAGACCTGTTCGAGGCCGACATCCGCAAGGCCACCGTCGTAACGCTCTACCTGTTT
>JAPKYU010000550.1 GCA_026394175.1 Acidobacteriota bacterium
CCCCGAAGGGGATCAAGATGATAGCCAGGGGTAGCCACCCCTGGAAACCGTTGAAAATCGTATTCGACCCTGAAAGGGTCGGAGAAAGGTGCGGTTTTCTTCAACCCTTTCAGGGTTGAACGGTTATGCGCTTGGAACCAGCGGTGATTACCCCTGGCTATCCTATTGATCCCGCTCCGCGGGATCGCGCCGCAGGGGCCCGCGAGTAGTAAGCTAAAGTAAGTGGCATTGGGCGGGACGCCGGCGCTAGAGCGTCAGCCGCGCACGGCGGATGCGGACGGCACCGCCCTCCCCGCCCTCCAGCTCCTCAGCCTTTCCTGGAATGCCGCCATGTAGGTGTAGAAGACGGGCGTCAGGAAGAGGGTCACCAACTGCGAAGTAAGCAGTCCGCCGACCACCACCAGCCCGAGTGGCTGCCGCGCTTCGCCGCCCGCGCCGTAGCCCAGGGCGATCGGGAGGGCGCCCAGCAGGGCCGCCATGGTGGTCATCATGATGGGCCGAAAGCGGATCAGGCAGCCTTTGTAGATGGCTTGCATGGGCGGCAACCCCTGCCCGCGCTCGGCGTCCAGGGCGAAGTCGATCTGCATGATGGCGTTCTTCTCCACGATGCCCACCAGCATGATCAGGCCGACGAAGGCGTAGATGTTCAGGTCGATCCCGAACAGGTTCAGCGTCACCAGCGCGCCGAAACCGGCCGAGGGCAGCCCGGAGAGGATGGTCAGCGGGTGAATGTAGCTTTCATACAGGATCCCCAGCACGATGTAGACCACGAGGATGGCGACGATGAGCAGGAGCACCAGGTTGCCCAGCGAAGTCTGGAAAGCCTTGGCCGCCCCCTGGAAGGCAGTGCTGACGGTGGCCGGCAGCGTCCTGTCGGCGATCTGCTGGATCTCGGAGACCACCGCGCCCAGCGATGCTCCGGGCCTCAGATTGAAGGAAATAGTGGCCGCCGGGATCTGGCCGAAGTGGTTAATGGTCTGCGGGCCGATCTCCTGCTTGACGTGCGCCAGCGTGTCCAGCGGAATCAGCGCGCCGCTGGAAGCTTTGAAGTAGAGCAGCGACAGGGCCTGCGGGTCGGCCTGATACTCGGGCTTCAGCTCCAGCAGCACCTTGTACTCGTTGACGGCCCCGTAAATGGTGGAAACCCAGCGGGGGCCGTAGGCATCGTAGAAGGCGTTCTCGATCTGGTTGGCGTTCACCTGCAGCGCGGCCGCCTTGTCGCGGTCGATGGTCACCGTCACCTGCGGGCTCTGGATCTGCACGTTGTTGGCAACGTCTTGCACGCCGGGCAAAGCCTCGATCTGCCTTTGCAGTTCGTTGGCCGCCGCGTACAACTCGTCCTTGTCGGCCGACTGCATCGAAAACTGGTAGAGGCTCTTGGTCACCTGCCCGCCGATGCGGATGGTGGGCGGGTTCTGCAGGTAGACCCGCATGCCGGTGAAGCCGGATACGCTGGGCCGCAGGTCTTCGATGACGGCGTTGACCAGCTTGTCGCGCTCACCGCGCGGTTTCAGCCGTACCACCATCTGGCCGAAATTGGGGCCGCCGAGCGTCGAAGAGGACGTGCCGCCCACCGTGGACATGAGGGCCTCGACGTCCGGGTGCCGGCGAATGACCTCGGCCACCTGTTTCTGGTACTCCACCATCTGCAGGTAGGAAGTCCCCTGCGCGGCTTCGGTCACGGCGATGAGTTGGTCGGTGTCCTGATCCGGGATGAAGCCCTTGGGAATGGCGACGAACATGGCCAGCGTGGCGACCAGCACGATCAGGAAGGTGGCCATGGTTGCGGGGCGATGACGCAGCACCACCTGCAGGCTCCGCTCGTAAGCCCCCAGCATGCCCTCGAAGAAGCGCTCGGTCACACGATAGAACCACGACTTCCTCTGCTCTTGCGGAGGCCGCAGGAAGCGGCTGCACAGCATGGGAGTCAGCGTCACCGATACCACCCCGGAGATCAGAATGGCCACGCAGATGGTGACCGAAAACTCGCGGAACAGCCGCCCCAGGATGCCGCCCATGAACAAGACGGGGATGAACACGGCCGCCAGCGACAAGGTCATGGAGACGATGGTGAAGCCGATTTCCCGCGAGCCGGCCAGCGCCGCGCGCAGCGGCTCCTCGCCCATTTCCAGGTGGCGGAAGATGTTCTCCAGCATCACGATGGCGTCGTCCACCACGAACCCCACCGACAAAATCAAGGCCATCATCGACAGGTTGTCCAGGCTGTAGTCCAGCAGGTACATGGCGGCGAACGTACCAATGATGGAAAACGGCAGGGCCAGGCTGGGAATGATGGTGGCCGGGAAATTGCGCAGGAACAGGAAGATGACCAATACCACCAGGCCCAGCGTCAGCAGCATGGTGAACTGGATGTCCCGGTAGGATTCGCGTATGGTTTCCGAGCGGTCGTACAGAATGTCCATCTCGACCGCGGCCGGCAGTTCGGCCCGGAACAGCGGCAGCAGCCGCTTCACGCCGTCGGTGACCTCGATGGTGTTGGTGCCGGGCTGGCGCTGGATGCCCAGCACGATCGAGCGCTGGCTGTCCTGCCGGGTGCTGAACCAGGAAGCCGTCTTGTCGTCTTCCACGCTGTCGATCACGTTGCCCAGCTCTTCCAGGCGCACCGGAGAGCCGTTGCGATAGGCGACCACCAACGGGCGATAGGCGGCCGCGTTCATCAACTGGCCGGTGGCCTGCAGCGTGAAGGCCCGCTGCGGCCCGGTGATGGTGCCGGTGGGCAGGTTGACGTTCCAGCCGCGCAGCGAACTCTCCACCTCGTTGATGCCGATGCGCCGCGAGGCCAGCGTGTGCGGATCCACCTGGACGTGGACCGCGTATTTCTGGGCGCCCAGCACCTGGACCTGGGCCACGCCGCTGACCATGGAGATGCGCTGGGCGATGCGCGTCTCCGCGTATTCGTCCAGCGTCCACAGCGGCATGGTCTTGGAAGTGAGCGCCACGTACAAAATCGGCTGATCGGCCGGGTTCACCTTGGTGAAAGTCGGGGGCGTGGGCATGCCCTGGGGCAGCATGCGGGCCGACTGGGTGATGGCCGCCTGCACGTCCACCGCCGCTCCGTCCAGATTGCGGCTGAGGTTGAATTCCAGGGTGATCTGCGTGGAGCCCAGCGAATTGCTGGAGGTCATCGACTCCAGACCGGCAATCATCGAGAAGTTGTTCTCGAGCGGCGTGGCCACCGACGAGGCCATCGTCTCGGGACTGGCCCCGGGCAGGCTGGCGGTGACCAGCAGCGTGGGAAAGTCTACGTTGGGCAGGTCGCTGACCGGCAGCGACCGGTAGGCCACCATGCCAAACAAGCCGATGGCCAGCATCAGCAGGCTGGTGGCGATGGGCCGTCTAATGAAGGTATCGGAAATGTTCATCTGCGCCGTTCAGGTTTCAAGATTCGGAACCATTCACCACAAAGACACAAAGGCCGCCAAGGAACACAAAGAACCCGCTTTGTGTTTCTTTGTGTTCTTTGTGCCTTTGTGGTTCAAACCCGCTGCCTCCGAGTTCGCATTGCAGCCGTATATATACCACAGCCTCGCAGCCGTTGTGTGGCAGGCGTCACAATTCCCGTCTTTTCGGATTTTCGTGAACTGGGGGGTGACAGTGCCGTCCCGCCAGGGGATGCCTC
>JAPKYU010000213.1 GCA_026394175.1 Acidobacteriota bacterium
CCAAGGAGGAAGGCGGGCGGCACACGCCGTTCTTCACCGGCTACCGGCCGCAGTTTTACATCCGGACCACGGACGTGACCGGGGTGGTGGCCCTGCCGCCGGGCACGGAGATGGTGATGCCGGGGGACAACGTGGAGCTGAACGTAGACCTGATCACACCGGTGGCCATCGAGAAGGAGATGCGCTTCGCCATCCGCGAGGGCGGGCGCACCGTAGGCGCCGGCACCGTCACGGAGATCGTCGAGTAAGGAGCCGCCATGCCGCGAGAGATCATCACCCTGCAGTGCATGGATTGCAAGGAACGCAATTACAGCAAGACCAAGAACCGCAAGACGATGACCGAACGGCTGGAGTTGAAGAAGTTCTGCCGCCGCTGCCGGCATCACACGGTTCACAAGGAAGTGAAGTGAGTGCGGAGCGCGGAATGCGGAGTGTTTTCACTCCGCACTCCGTGTTCCACACTCCGCATTGGGAACAGGGGCGTAGGTTCAACGGTAGACCGCCGGTCTCCAAAACCGGTTGTGGGGGTTCGAATCCCTCCGCCCCTGCCAGCTCTCGGCGAGAGACCCGGGCCGGACATGGGCCGGGGAATTGACTGTGAAGGACGCCAGGGTGCGGACAGCAATCGGGGTACCCAGAGAACAAAGACGTGAGGGGGCGCTTATGGGCGCGATTGATACCGTCCGCTCGTGGCCGGTTCGAATCAAGGAGTTTTATAACGAGACGCGTTTGGAGATGAGGCGTGTCACTTGGCCGGAAATCAAGACCGTTCAAGCCACCACCATCGTCGTCATCGTCACTACCTTTTTCTTCGCCTTCTATCTCTGGTTTGCCGACAAGGTGTTCGACAAGATCATCTACGACCTGGTGATCAAGAAGTTTCGAGGGTGACCGTGGCCGAGCAAGAGCAGCAGCGGGAACAGACGGAGCAGCAGCGGGACGAGGCGGAGCGGCAGCCGGAACCGGAGGGCGAGAGTCTGGCCGGGCCGCCGCCGGAGACCTCGAAGCAGTGGTACATCATCCACACTTACTCCGGCTTCGAGCGCAAGGTGGCGGAGAGCCTGCGCAGCCGCGTTCAGGCCTTCGGCCTGGAGGACAAGATCGGCCGGATCGAGATTCCCACCGAGACGGTGGCCGAGCGGCGGGCGGGCAAGACCGTCGAGACGCAACGGCTCTTCTATCCCGGCTACGTGCTGGTCGAGATGGAGATGAACGACAACGTCTGGCACATGGTCAAGTCCACGCCCCGCGTCACCGGTTTCGTCGGAACGGGACAGACGCCGACGCCGCTTTCCCCCGAGGAAGTGGACCAGATCCTGAACCGGGCCGCCATTTCGGCCGAAAAGCCCAAGCCCAAGCAGACGTTCGAGAGAAACGAACCGGTCAAGATCATTGAAGGTCCGTTCGCGAACTTTACTGGTGTGGTGGAAGAGATCAACCCGGACCGCAACACCTTGCGGGTACTGGTCACCATCTTCGGCCGGTCCACGCCGGTGGAGCTGGATTTTTTGCAGGTGGAGAAGGTTTAACCACCAAGACACAAAGACACCAAGCTTGGTGCCTGGGTGTCTTGGTGGTGAGCGGAACCGCTCCAGATAGAGTGGACCATGGCCAAAAAAGTTCAAGCGCAAGTGAAGCTGCAGATTCCGGCGGGCAAGGCCACGCCGGCCCCGCCGGTGGGCCCGGCGCTGGGCCAGCACGGCGTCAACATCATGGACTTCTGCAAGGCCTTCAACGGCAAGACGTCTTCGAAGGACATGGAAGGCCTGGTCATCCCGGTGGTGATCACCGTCTATGTCGACCGCTCCTACAGTTTTGTCACCAAAACGCCTCCGGCGTCGGTGCTGCTGAAGCGGGCCGCCGGCATCGCCAAGGGGTCCGGCGAGCCCAACCGCAACAAGGTGGGGCGGGTGAGCAGGAAGCAGGTGGAAGACATCGCGCGGACCAAGCTGCCCGACCTCAACGCCGCATCGCTGGAAGCCGCCATGCGCAGCGTGTCGGGCACGGCCCGCAGCATGGGCATCGAAATCGCCGAATAGAGAAGAGTTATGCCGAACCATCGCGAAGGCAAGAATTACCAGAAAGCGCGCCAGCAAGTGGAACAGCGGCCGTATAAACTGGAAGAAGCTGTTCCGCTGCTCAAGAGAATCAAGTACGCCAAGTTCGACGAGACCGTGGAGCTGGCCATGCGCCTGGGAGTCGATCCCAAGCACGCCGACCAGATGGTGCGCGGCACGGTGGTGCTGCCCCACGGCCTGGGCAGGTCCAAGCGGGTGCTGGTGGTGGCCTCGGGCGAGAAGGTGAAGGAAGCCCAGGACGCGGGCGCCGATCTGGTTGGCGGCGAGGAGATGGTGGCCAAGATCCAGGGCGGCTGGATGGACTTTGAGGCCGTCATTGCCACCCCCGACATGATGAAGTCGGTCGGCCGGCTGGGGAAAATCCTGGGACCCCGGGGGCTGATGCCCAACCCCAAGACCGGCACCGTCACCTTCGAGGTGGCCAAGGCGGTGCGCGAGATCAAGGCCGGCAAGGTCGAATTCCGCACCGACAAGACCGGCATCATCCACGCCCCGGTGGGCAAGATCTCGTTCGACGCGCCCAAGCTGGTGGAAAACGCCAGCACGCTGATCACCAGCGTCATCAAGGCCAAACCGGCGGCGGCCAAAGGCAAATACGTCCGCAGCGTCACGCTCTCGGGCACCATGACGCCGGGCATCACCATCGACATCGCGCCGATTGAGACGAAACCGTAGTGGGCACAGCCCTTCAGGCTGTGCGCACAGGCGGAAAGCCTGTGCCACTGGGGAGTTCATGAAGAGCCGGTCGGAAAAGAAGAAGGATTTGGACGCCCTGAAGGCCGAGCTGGAGCGGAGCAACAACCTGATTGTTTCCGCCTTCACCGGCATGACGGTGACGCAGGACTACGAGCTTCGCAAGCAGTTGCGGGCCGCCGGCGGCAAGTACCGCGTGGTGAAGAACACGGTGGCCGAGCTGGCCGCGCGCGGCACCGCCGCCGAAGGCCTGCTGAAAAACCTGGCCGGGCCGACCGCGCTGGCCTACACCGACAGCGACCCGGTGGCGCTGGCCAAGGCCCTGATCGCTTACGCCAAGGCCAATCCGTCCCTCACCTTCAAGGCGGGCATGGTCGAAGGGCGGGTCATCTCCATCGACGAGATTTCCCAATTGGCCGCCATGCCCGGCAAGCCGCAGATCATCGCCAAACTGCTGTTCCTGATCCAGGCCCCGGCGCAGCGCCTCGCAACGGCGATCGGCGCGGTTTCGCGCGACATGGCCGTAGTGCTGAACCAGGCAGCCAAGGAGAAGAAGTTTTCGGAGTGACAGGGGAGCGACCCTGCATCTTCCGGGTGCGTGCCGCACGCGGGGGACTTGTAGCGGCGGCCTTGGGGCCGCCACGGCACAGAGAGCATGGCGGCCTGAGGGTCGCCGCTACATCAGAGTTGAGGAGAAGAGATGCCGGAGAAAATCGATAGCATCGTGGAACAGATCAAAGGTCTTTCCCTGCTGGAAGCGGCGCAGTTGGTGAAGCGGCTGGAGGAAACGTTTGGGGTCTCGGCCGCGGCTGCCGCCCCGGCGGCGGCGGCCGCCGGCGCGGCCTCGGCGGCCGGCGACGCGGCCCCGGTCGAGGAGCAGACCGAGTTCAGCGTGGTGCTGACCGCGGTCGGCGCCAACAAGATCAACGTCATCAAGGCCGTCCGCGAGGTTACCAGCCTGGGCCTGAAGGAAGCCAAGGAGCTGGTGGACGGCGCCCCCAAGCCGATCAAAGAGGGCATCAACAAAGAGGAAGCCGAAAACATCAGGAAGAAGTTCACTGAGACCGGCGCCACCGTCGAAGTCAGGTAACGAGGATCCGGTGTGGCGGTTTTTGCGGTCTGTCTGCATCTGTAGGGGCGCCCCCAAGTGGCCGCCCGCCACCCGCAAACAGCGCGCGGATGGGCGCCCACCTGGGGGCGCCCCTACAGATGGATTCAAGGGATACGGTTCGACCCGGAATTGGCTGTGTGCGTGATTCCATTTTGCGCGGCTGGCAAAGGGGCGGGAAGGGTGTCTGTTCCCGCCGCCGAGGTCCGGGACGTGCCCGTGCCGCGGGCGCAGTGTCATTGGCCGCCATCGGCCCATGGCCCGCTCCCGTTTTTCTCTGCGGGGAAGCGAACATGGGCCTTCTTTTGTCTGCGCGGAGTAGGGCGAAATGGCTGCAGGCCGTGGACTGTCGGGCAATCGGGTCGCCTACAGCCTACAGCCTGGGTTTTGAGGAGTTTCGATTCTTATGGAGAACAAGCAGCAGGGAACGCGCGAGCGGATTGATTTTTCCAAAATCAGGGCGGCGATCCAGATTCCCAACCTGATCGAAGTGCAGAAGAAGTCGTACGACCGTTTTCTGCAAATGGACCGGCTGCCCGCCGAGCGGGAGGACGTGGGCCTGCAGGCGGTCTTCAGCTCCGTGTTTCCCATCAGCGATTTCCGCGGCGTGTCGTCGCTGGAATTCGTCGATTACTCGATCGGGAACTGGGAGTGCAAATGCGGCAATGTCAAGGGGCTGCATCACCTGCGCTCCACCTGCCGGAACTGCGGCGCGGCCATCATCACCGACCCCTACGCCATCGGCAAAGACGTGCTGTGCACCCGCTGCGGCACCTTCAACAAGAACCTGGTCACCTTCTGCAACAAGTGCGGCGACCCGGTCGGCCTGCAATTGAAGTACGACGTCAGCGAGTGCCAGGAGCGGGGCATGAACTACGCCGCTCCGCTGAAGGTCACCATCCGCCTGACCATTTACGAAAAGGACCCGGACACCGGCTCGAAGAGCATCCGCGACATCAAGGAGCAGGAGGTGTTCTTCGGCGACATCCCGCTGATGACCGAGAACGGGACCTTCATCGTCAACGGGACCGAGCGCGTCATCGTCAACCAGTTGCACCGTTCCCCCGGGGTCTTCTTCGAGACGGCCAACCAGCGGACCTACTTTTTGGGCAAGATCATTCCCTACCGCGGCTCCTGGGTGGAGTTCGAGTACGACTCCAAGAATGTCCTGTACGTCCGAATCGACCGCAAGCGCAAGTTCCTGGGATCCATTTTCCTGCGCGCGCTGGGCCTGAAGACCGACGAGGAAATCCTGCGCACCTTCTACCTGGTGGACCGCATCACGCTGCGGGACAAGAAGCTGTACTGGAACGTATCGGAAGGGTTGCTGGGCCTGAAGCTGTCGCACACCGTCGCCCACCCGAAAACCGGCGAAGTGCTGCTGGGCGCGGGAAAGAAGATGACGCCCTCGGTGCTCAAGGAGATCCAGAAGGCCCGGGTGCAGCAGACGGAGGTGTCGGTGAACGACCTGGAGGGAGCGTTCACGGCCGCCGACGTGGTCAACCTGGAGACCGGCGAGGTGCTGGTGGAGGCCAACAACGAGCTGACCACGGGCGACATCTCCAACATCCTGGACGCCGGCATAGCTGAGTTGCACGTGTTCTTCCCGGAGCGCGACGAGGCCGGGCCGGTCATCAGCCAGACCCTGAAGAAAGACACCATCAAGACCTCGCAGGAAGCGCTGATCGAGATCTACCGCAAGCTGCGGCCGGGCGATCCGCCGACGCTGGACACGGCCACGTCGCTGTTCCAGGGCATGTTCTTCGACCCGCGCAAGTACGACTTCTCGCGCGTGGGCCGGCTGAAGTTCAACATCAAGCTGGAAGTCGAGACGCCGCTGGACAAGCGCACCCTCGACCAGGAAGACTTCTACGCCACCATCCGCTACCTGCTCAAGCTGCGGCGCAACGTGGGGACGGTGGACGACATCGACCACCTCGGCAACCGGCGCGTGCGGGCCGTCGGCGAGCTGCTGGAGAACCAGTTCCGCATCGGCCTGGTGCGCATGGAGCGGGCCATCAAGGAAAAGATGTCGGTCTACCAGGAGATGTCCACGGCCATGCCGCACGACCTGGTGAACGCCAAGCCGGTGATGGCGGCCATCCGCGAGTTCTTCGGCTCCAGCCAGTTGTCGCAGTTCATGGACCAGACCAACCCGCTGTCGGAGATCACGCACAAGCGGCGCCTGTCGGCGCTGGGGCCGGGCGGGTTGAGCCGCGAGCGCGCCGGGTTCGAGGTGCGCGACGTGCACCCCACGCACTACGGCCGCATCTGCCCCATCGAGACGCCGGAAGGCCCCAACATCGGCCTGATCTCCTCGCTGTCCTGCTATGCCTGCATCAACGACTTCGGGTTCATCGAGAGCCCCTACCGCAAGGTGGAAAAGGGCCGGGTGGTCGATTACGTGACGGTCATCAACGGCGGCGACAGCGAGTTCAAGGTGGGCGACCACGTCGATAAGCGCAAGGTGGAGGAGGCCAGCGCCGACCTGAAGGCCCGCCGCAAGCGCATGATCGACTGTGAGCCGTACTCCTTCTACCTGTCGGCCTGGGAGGAGGACAAGTACGTGATCGCCCAGGCCAACGTGGAGCTGGACGAGCACGGGAAGATCGTGCCGGAGCTGGTGAACGCCCGGCAGGCCGGCAACTTCGTGCTGAAGAGCCGCGACGAGATAGACTACATCGACGTGAGCCCCAAGCAGCTCGTCTCGGTGGCGGCGTCGCTGATTCCCTTCCTGGAAAACGACGACGCCAACCGCGCGCTGATGGGCTCGAACATGCAGCGGCAGGCGGTCCCCCTGCTGCGCGCCGAAGCCCCGCTGGTGGGCACCGGCATGGAATACGTCACGGCGCGCGATTCCGGCGCGGTGGTGCTGTGCCGCCGCGACGGCGTGGTCGAGACGGTGGACAGTGAGCGCATCATCGTCCGGGCCGAGGGCGAGGGAGAGCCGGGCACCATGTCGGCCGCCATTCACGCCGATGTCTACCAGCTTACCAAGTTCAAGCGCTCCAACCAGAACACCTGCATCAACCAGAAGCCGACCGTGCGCAAGGGCGAGCGGGTGGCGAAGGGCTACGTGCTGGCCGACGGCCCCTGCACCGACCGCGGCGAACTGGCGCTCGGACGCAACGTGCTGGTGGCCTTCATGCCCTGGCGCGGCTACAACTTTGAAGACGCCATCCTGGTCAGCGAGAAACTGGTCAAGGACGACTATTACACCTCCATCCACATCGAGGAGTTCGAGATCGAGTCGCGCGACACCAAGCTGGGACCGGAGGAGATCACTCGCGATATTCCGAATATCTCCGAGTCGTTCCTGCGCGACCTGGACGAGAGCGGCATCATCCGCATCGGGGCCACCATCAAGCCGGGCGACATCCTGGTGGGCAAGGTGACGCCCAAGGGCGAGACCCAGCTCACGCCCGAGGAGAAGCTGCTGCGCGCCATCTTCGGCGAGAAGGCCGGCGACGTCCGCGACGCCTCTCTCTACTGCCCCCCGGGCATCGAGGGCACCGTCGTGGACGTGAAGATCTTCTCCCGCAAGGGCCAGGAGAAGGACGAGCGCACCAAGGCCATCGAGGCGGCCCAGGTCGACCGGCTGGAGAAGAACCTCAGCGACCAGATCCGCATCCTGACCGACGAGCGGCTGAAGCGCCTGGCCGCCCTGCTGGAGAACAAGAAGCTGACCGCCGACCTGCACGACGAGCGCACCAACAAGCGCCTGGTGACCAAGGGCACCGAACTGACCCCCGAGATCATCTCGCACATGAAGCCGCGCGACCTGAAGCGCATGAAGTTTTCCGACAAGGACCCGCGGCTCAACGAGCAGATCGATGAGATCGAGGAGATGACGTCGCGGCAAATCGACGTGCTCCAGAAGATCACCCGCGAGAAGGAAGAGAAGCTGAAGAAGGGCGACGAGCTGCCGCCGGGCGTGATCAAGCTGGTGAAGGCCTACATCGCCATGAAGCGCAAGCTGTCGGTGGGCGACCAGATGGCCGGCCGGCACGGCACCAAGGGCGTCATCGCCCGCATCCTGCCGGACGAGGACATGCCCTACCTGCCCGACGGGACTCCGGTCGAGATCGTGCTGAACCCGCTGGGCGTACCCTCGCGCATGAACGTCGGCCAGATCCTGGAGACCCACCTGGGCTGGGCCGCCCACGCCCTGGGCCTGCATTTCGCCTCGCCGGTGTTCGACGGCGCCACCGAGTCCGAGATCAAGAAGATGCTCAAGCAGGCGGGCCTGCCCTACCAGCGCAACGCCGGCAAGACCGAGCTGCGCGACGGGTTGACCGGGGAGAAGTTCGAGCAGTCGGTCACCGTGGGCTACATCTACATGTTCAAGCTGTCGCACCTGGTCGATGACAAGATCCACGCCCGTTCCATCGGCCCTTACTCGCTGATCACGCAGCAGCCGCTGGGCGGCAAGGCCCAGTTCGGCGGCCAGCGCTTCGGCGAGATGGAGGTGTGGGCCCTGGAGGCCTACGGCGCCGCCTACATCCTCCAGGAGCTGCTCACCGCCAAATCCGACGACGTCTACGGCCGCGCCAAGATTTACGAGGCCATCGTCAAGGGCGAGGCGGCCATTGAGCCCGGCGTGCCGGAGTCTTTCAACGTCCTGATCCGCGAGCTCCAGTCGCTGTGCCTCGACGTGGAGCTGATGAAGCGCCAGCCGCCGCAGTTGATCGAGCCGACGACGGCGATCGCTGATTGACGAGTGCGGAATGCGGAATTGCAGGCCATTCCGCGTTCCGCACTCCGCATGGGAAAAGTTTTGGGCGTAAGCCCGGGAGGATACCTTGTATAGAAGCAGCCCCTATGACCGAGCCAACCTGATCGCAGATTTCGATTCGATCCGCATCAGCCTGGCCTCTCCGGAGAAGATCCGGAGCTGGTCGCACGGCGAGGTCACCAAGCCCGAGACCATCAATTACCGCACCTTCAAGCCGGAGCGGGACGGGCTGTTCTGCGCCCGCATCTTCGGCCCGGTGACCGACTGGGAGTGCTTGTGCGGCAAGTACAAGCGCATGAAGCACCGGGGCGTGATCTGCGACAAGTGCGGCGTGGAAGTGACGCTGTCGCGGGTGCGCCGCGAGCGGCTGGGGCACATCGAGCTGGCCTCCCCCTGCTCGCACGTCTGGTTTTTCAAGGGCCTGCCCAGCCGTATCGGGCACCTGCTCGATATCAGCCTGCGCGAGCTGGAGCGCGTGCTCTACTTCGAGGCCTACGTGGTCGTGGACCCGGGCGAAGCGCCGGTCAAGGATCGCGAGATCCTGGCCGAGGATCGCTTCCGCCAGCTCCAGCAGGAGTACCCGGGCAAGTTCGTGGCCATGATGGGCGCCGAAGCTATCAAGGCACTGCTGAAGCGCGTGGACGTCGAGGCCCTGGCCGAGGAACTGCGCGACAAGATGAAGAACGAGACCAGCGCGCAGAAGCGCGTCAAGCACGCCAAGCGGCTCAAGGTGGTCGATTCCTTCCGCAAGTCCGGCAACAAGCCAGAATGGATGATCCTGGACGTGCTGCCGGTGATCCCGCCCGAGCTGCGGCCGTTGGTGCCGCTGGACGGCGGGCGCTTCGCCACCTCCGACCTGAACGACCTGTACCGGCGGGTGATCAACCGCAATAACCGGCTGAAGAAGCTCATCGAGCTGCACGCCCCCGACGTGATCGTGCGCAACGAGAAGCGCATGCTGCAGGAGGCGGTGGATGCGCTGTTCGACAACGGCCGCCGGGGCCGGGTGCTGCGCGGCGCCAACAACCGCCCCCTGAAGTCCCTGTCCGACACCCTGAAGGGCAAGCAGGGCCGCTTCCGCCAGAACCTGCTCGGCAAGCGCGTCGACTACTCGGGCCGGTCGGTGATCGTCGTGGGCCCCGAGCTGAAGCTGCACCAGTGCGGCCTGCCCAAGAAGATGGCCCTGGAGCTGTTCAAGCCCTTCATTTATCACCGCCTGGAGCAGCGGGGCCAGTGCACCACCATCAAGCAGGCCAAGGAGATGGTCGAGCAGCAGGAACCGATCGTGTGGGACATCCTGGAGGAAGTGATCCGCGATCATCCGATCCTGCTGAACCGCGCGCCCACGCTGCACCGGCTGGGCATCCAGGCCTTCGAGCCGGTGCTGGTGGAGGGCAAGGCCATCAAGATTCACCCCCTGGTCTGCACGGCCTTCAACGCCGACTTCGACGGCGACCAGATGGCGGTGCACATCCCGCTGTCGCCGGAGGCCCAGATCGAGGCCAGCGTGCTGATGCTCAGCTCGCACAACATCCTGTCGCCGGCCAACGGGCAGGCGCTGGCCGTGCCCACCCAGGACATGGTGCTGGGCATCTATTACATGACCAAGGCGCGCCACGGCACGAAGGGCGAAGGCCGCACCTTCGCCAACGTGGACGAGGTGGTGCTGGCGCTGGAGATGGGTGAGGTGGAAACGCTCAGCCCCATCCGCCTGCGCTACAGCGGGAGGGTCGCCGACCTGACCAAGGCGCGGGACAACCAGGACCTGCTGCATGCCGAGCCGGTCACCTTCCGCAACCAGTACATCGACACCACCGTCGGCCGGGTGATCCTCAACGACCACCTGCCCGAGCAGATGCCGTACGTCAACGGGCTGCTCAAGAAGAAGGGCATCGGCCAACTGGTGCAGTACTGCTACCTGCACTTCGGGCTGGAGACCACCGTCCAGATGCTGGACGAGATCAAAAACCTCGGCTTCCTATACGCCACCCGGGCCGGGATCTCGATCGGCATCGACGACATGGTGATCCCGGTCAACAAGCAGGCGCTGGTCCGCGAGGCCGAGAAGGAAGTGATCTTGGTGCAGCAGCAGTACATGGACGGCGCCATCACCAACGGCGAGCGCTACAACAAGGTGATCGGGATCTGGTCGAACATCACCGAGCGCGTGGCCGACGAGATGTTCGCGGCCATGGAGGCCGAGGACAAGAAGGGCGAGCACTTCAATCCCATTTACATCATGGCCGACTCCGGGGCGCGGGGCTCGAAACAGCAGATCCGCCAGCTCTCGGGCATGCGCGGGCTGATGGCCAAGCCCTCGGGCGAGATTATCGAGACGCCCATCACCGCCAACTTCCGCGAGGGGCTGACCGTGCTGCAATACTTCATCTCCACGCACGGGGCCCGCAAGGGACTGGCCGACACGGCGCTGAAGACGGCCGACTCCGGCTACCTGACGCGCCGGCTGGTGGATGTGGCCCAGGACGTGATCATCAGCAGGGACGACTGCGAAACCGTCGACGGCATTTTCGCCGAGCCCATCTACGAAAGCGGCGAGATCATCGAGCCGCTCCGCGACCGCATCGTGGGCCGGGTGTCGCTGGAGCAGATCAAGGACTACGAGGGCAACATCATCGCCCAGGTGAACCAGGTGATCGACGAGGAGCTGGCCAACGCCATCGAGGCGGCCGGCATCGAGCGGGTGAAGATCCGCTCGGTGCTGACCTGCGAGGCGCGGCGCGGCGTCTGCGTGATGTGCTACGGCCGCAACCTGGCCGGCGGGCGCCTGGTGGAGATGGGCGAGGCCGTGGGGGTCATCGCCGCCCAGTCCATCGGCGAGCCCGGCACCCAGCTCACCATGCGCACCTTCCACATCGGCGGCACCGCCACCCGCGTCAGCGAGCAGTCCACGCAGGACGCCAAGAACAACGGCTTCGTCAAGTTCGTCAACCTGAATACCGTCCGCTCCAAGCACGGGGCGCTGATCGTGATGAACCGCACCGGGGCCGTTGCCATCGTGGACGAGAAGGGGCGCGAGAAAGAGCACTACTCGATCGTGTACGGCGCGCGCTTGAAGGCGGAAGAGGGCCAGCCGGTCACCGTGGGCCAGATCCTGGTGGAGTGGGACCCCTACACCTTCTCCATCCTGACCGAGGCCGGCGGCACGGTCCAGTTCAAGGACCTGCACGAGGGCGTCACGCTGCACGAGGAAGTGGACGAAATCACGGGCCTGTCGCGCCGGGTGGTCACCGACTCGCCCGACGAGAAGCTGCAGCCCATCATCGCCATCCGCGACGAGAAGCACAAGGTCACCCGCAAGTACCTGATGCCCTCGCGCGCGCACTTGATGGTGGAAGACGGCGACCAGGTCTTCCCCGGCGACGTGCTGGCCAAGATGCCGCGCGAGACCACCAAGACCAAGGACATCACCGGCGGCCTGCCGCGCGTGGTGGAGTTGTTCGAGGCCCGGCGGCCCAAGGACCCCGCCGTCATCAGCGAGATCGACGGCATGGTGAAGTACGGCGACCTGACCAAGGGCCAGCGCAAGATCTTGGTCACCGCCGAGGACGCCAGCGAGCGCGAGTACCTGCTGCCGCGCGGCGTCCACATCCGCGTGCAGGAGAGCGAGCAGGTGCGCGCCGGCGAGCCGCTCATGGACGGCCCCCTCAACCCCCACGACATCCTCTCGGTGCTGGGCGAAAAGAAGACCCAGGACTACCTGGTCAACGAGATCCAGGAGGTTTACCGCCTGCAGGGCGTCAACATCAATGACAAGCACATCGAGGTGATCGTGCGGCAGATGATGCGCTGGGTGAAAGTCGAGGAGGTGGGCGACAGCGAGTTCCTGCTCGAGGAAATGGTGGACAAGTTCAAGTTCTCCGACGAAAACGAGCGGGTGGCGGCGCGCGACGGCAAACCCGCGGTGGGCCGGCCCCTGCTGACGGGCATCACCAAGGCTTCGCTTTCGACCGACTCGTTTATCTCCGCGGCCTCCTTCCAGGAGACCACCCGGGTGCTCACCGAGGCGGCCATCTCCGGCAAGGTCGATTACCTGCGCGGCCTGAAGGAGAACGTGATCATGGGCCGGCTCATCCCCGCCGGCACGGGCATGGAGTACTACCGCAACCTGCGGCTCTCCACCGATGCCGTGGCCGAGGCCGAGGCCGCTCTGGCCGCCGCAACCCCGCCGGAAGAAGCGCGGCCCACCCCGGGCGACTACCTGCTGGAGGACGCCGAGGAAGAACGGCCCACCATGTAGCGGCGCGCTTCAGCGTGGCATCGCAATTCAGCCGTCCCGGCCCTCCGCCGGGACGGCTTTTTTGTAGCGCCGGCATCGCGGCGCAACGTGCGGAAGGGGATGTGGTCGGCATCGACATCCAGGAGGCGTCGCGCAAACCTGATCCGAGCACGCTGGAGGCGGAGGCTGTACCCGCCGCCAGCCTGAAACTCGCCTGAAGGAATCAGCCGCGGAGGCACGGA
>JAPKYU010000694.1 GCA_026394175.1 Acidobacteriota bacterium
GGTGTCAGGTGTCAGGGAGGCTTCCGGCGCCGGCCCGGCACCTGACACCTGAAACCTGACACCTACTTGGCGCTGGGCAGATACCGTTCGACTTCCTGGTGGGGCCGCGGGATGACGTGGACGCTGATCAACTCGCCCACCCGCCGGGCGGCGGCCGCGCCCGCGTCGGTGGCCGCCTTGACGGCGCCCACGTCGCCGCGCACCATCACCGTCACGTACCCGGCCCCGATATACTCCCGCCCGATAAACACCACATTGGCCCCCTTCACCATGGCATCGGCCGCCTCGATGGAGCCGACCAGGCCCCTGGTTTCAATCATTCCCAATGCTTCTTCCATCAGCGCCGCTCCTCGAAACAGGGAAACTTCTCGATGAAAACGTCACACTATCACTCCGCTACCCAAATTTCCAGTGCGCATGCGATTGCCGCGGAAGGACTCGCGACCGCCGCTGTGAAAAATGAGCGCAACCATGTAGCGGCGACCCCGCCCAGCGGGGTGGCCGCTACCTCTTCGCCTCCAGCCAGCCCCAGAGGGTCATGCGGCGGAATTCGCGCGGGTCTCCTTGTTTCTCGGGAAGCAGGAGGCTGGCCAGGTAGCCCACCGTCAGCAGCAGGCCGTGCCCGATGGCCCCGATGGTCAGGTCATGCCACGGGAAGTTGCAGCGTCCCAGATCGAGGATTCTATTGTCGCCCAGCGTCAGGGTGGCCCAGGCCGTGAAGGCGAGGCTGGCCAGGATGCCTGCGTAGGCCCCGCGCCGGCTCGCCCGCGTGCTAAGGAAGGCCAGCAGGAACAGCCCGGCCAAACCGCCGGAAAGAATCGCGGAGACGGAGAACCACATGGAGAGAGCGGTTCCCCGGGTGTGGGCCAGGAACAGCGCCATGCCGACGGCGATGGCGCCGAACACGCCCACCACCCACCGGCCCAGCCGCAGACGCTGGCGGTCGGTCGAAGCCGGCTTCAGCGCGCGGTAGAAGTCCTCGACGGCCACCACGGCGATCGAGTTCAGGTCGCCGGAGAGCGTGGACATGGCGGCGGCAAGCAGGGAAGCGAGAAACAGGCCCGCCAGCCCCGCGGGAATATGCGTACTGAGGAAGTGCGGGAACACCTGGTCCGCCTTGGTGACGCTGGCCGGCAGTTTCTCGCCGGTCATCCGGTAAAACGACCAGGTGAGGGTGCCGATCAGCATGAACACTGTCCAGACCAGCACGCACAGGACGGCGCCCAGCGCGATGCCGTGTCGCGCCTCCCGGTCGGACCGGGCCGCCAAGTAGCGCTGCACCGCCGTCTGGTCGGCCACGTACTTCTGCAGGTACCAGAAAAAGCCGTAGAGCAACAGCACCGGAAGGGTTGGCTTGGCGAAGTCCAGCGAGGCGCTTCCCATGCTGAACTTGGAATTGTCCCAGGCCAGCGCCAGCACCGCGGATGGCCCGCCCGGCGGAAGCAGCAAGAGGTAGGCGAGGCAAATGAAGATGCCGATCCACATAATCAGCGCCTGGCACACGTCGGTCCAGATGACGGCCTCCAGCCCGCCGATGACCGTGTAAAAAACCGTCACCGCGCCCACCGCCACGATCACCCAGGAGATGTCCCAGCCGGTCATGGTGTTGACGGTCAGCGCCAGCAGGTAGTAGACAAAGCCCATCTTCGAGAAATGAGCGAGGGTGAAGGCCAGCGAGGCGTACATCCGGGTGGGTCTTCCGAAGCGCTTCCCGAAGTACTCGTAGGCGCTCATGCCCACCGCCTGCCGATAGAAGGGAATGACGACGGAGCCGACCAGCGCCAGGACCACCAGGATCATCAGGCCGGGCACCAGTAGCGACCAGTCCCCGGCGTATGCCGAGCCGGGATAGGCGATGTAGGTGACGCTGCTGACCAGCGTGGCGAACAGAGAGATGCCCATGGCCCAGGAGGGAATCGAGCGCCGGGCCACGAAGTACGTTTCCGTGGACGTCTGACGCCTGGAAAACCGCAGCCCGAGGTAGGCCATGGCGGCCATGTAAACGGCCACCACCAGGAGGTCCAGCAGCCGCAGAGTTGTCATGGCAGGCCCCGCGCCGCCGAGTGTACATCAAAGCCACGCCCGCGCCATACTGGTCAGTCACGCAGGGACGCAGTCACGTGTGCATAATGTCATGGGGGAGCCAGTGAAGAGAAACAGGTCGCGCAACAAGAATCCAATGCACCCCAAACCGGACCCGCTCGGACTGATCGGGCTGGGATTGCTGGGCTCGGCGCTGGCCGAGCGGTTTCTCGGCGCGGGTTTTCGCGTCGTGGGCTTTGACATTGAAACAGAGCGGCGCGAGAACCTCTGCCGGCTCGGCGGCGACGCGGCCGCTTCAGCGGCGCTGGCGGCCGCGAACTGCCGCCGCCGCGTGCTCTGCCTGCCTAATTCCGAGATTGCCGCCGCGGTTTTGGCCGAGATCGGGCCGCACCTTTGCCAAGGCGCAATCGTGGTGGACACCACCACGGGGGAGCCGGAGCAAATGGAAGCGCTCGGGAGAGGGCTGCGGGAGCGAGGCGTCGAGTATCTGGACGCCACGGTGGGCGGCTCCAGCCAGCAGGTTCGGGCCAGCCAGGCCATTGTCATGGCGGGGGGCGACGCCGAGGCCTTCGCGCGTTGCCGCGACCTGTTCGCCTGCTTCGCGCCCCAGGCCTTCTACCTTGGGCCGTGCGGAAGCGGCGCGCGCATGAAGCTGGTCGTTAACCTGGTTCTGGGGCTGAACCGCGCCGCGCTGGCCGAGGGCCTGGCCTTCGCCGCCGCTTGCGGTGTGGACCCGGCCGTGGCGCTGGAGGTGTTGAAGGCCGGCGTCTCCTTTTCCCGGGTGATGGAGACCAAGGGGCCGAAGATGCTGGCCGGCGATTTCACCCCCGAGGCGCGCTTATCCCAGCACCTCAAGGACGTCCGCCTGATCCTGGCCGCGGGAGAGCGTTGTGGCGCCCGCCTGCCCCTTTCCGGCCTGCACCGCGAGCTGCTGGAGCGGTTGGAAGCCGCCGGTTTGGGCGCGGCCGACAACTGCGCCATCATCGAGGCTTTTCGCCAGCGGTGAAGGGGCTGGAGCCGCAGATTGCGCAGATTAAAACAGAAGGCGCCAAGGCTGTGTGCCTTGGCGCCTTCGTGTCTTGGCGGCGAGAAAGCCGCCTAGAACTGCAGGCGGAGGTTGAACTGGATGGTGCGGCTCAGTCCGCGTTGCGTGGTGATCCGCCCGAAATTCGTGCTGGTCGGGTCGGTGTTGGGATTGTCGAAGTTGGTGTGGTTGGTGGCGTTCAACAGGTCCACCTGGAAGCGCGCCTTGAAGCCCTCCTTGATCCGGAAGTCGCGCTTCACGTTGATGTCCCAGTTGGCTATGCCCATGCCGCGCAAATCGCTGAAGTTGGCCGGCAGCACGCGGGCGTGGTAGGTGGGCTGGAAGGCTGAGCGGCCCTCGAAGCCGACGAAGCCCGAAGGAATCGGGTTCCGGTCGCTGGCCTGCGCCGTCCCCGACCGTCCGTAGGAGATCGACGGATCGAACCAGACGTGGATGTCTTTCGAATTCACCTGGTCGTGCTTGAGCAGGTCGGCGAGCTTGGTGATGTCGCCGTAGAAGAAGCGGTCGCCGAAGCCGAGCACCTGCCCGGAGTTGCGCTGGTAGATCCAGCCCACCGACCAGCCGCCGAGCACGTGCTGGATGGACCCCTTGCTGACGAACCGCCGGCCCTTGCCGAACGGAAATTCATAGATGCCGCTCCACACGAAGCGGTGCGGCCGGGTATTGTTGTTGAGCTGCCAGCTCGGCGTTGTGTCGTACTCGTTCATGTACCAGTTCTGCGACTCGCTATTGGCGTAGGTGTACAGTCCGGTGGTGCTGAAGCCGCGGGCGAAGCGCTTTTCGACCTGCACCTGGAGGTCGTGGTAGCGGACGCGGCCGTATACGTCTTCCCGTTTCTGCCCCGGACGCAGGCCGGCAAAGGTGCCGCGCATTGCCGGGATCAGGCGCAGCAGGGTCGCCTTGCTGATGTTGGTACCGGTAAACATGCCCTGCGTGCGCAGGTAGTTCCACACCAGCGTGTTGGAAGCGAGCGAGGCGAAATTCGCGGTGTTGAAGGGATTGCCGGCAGGCACGTTCCCATCCATGTCCTGTTGCAGCGCGTTGTTCCGTACGTTGCCGGTGTCCCAGTACTTCTGCGGCAAATAGTTGATGCGCGGCGGGGCCGGGATCCGGCTCCAGGCGCCGTTATAGGAAACGTCGAGCACCAAGTTGTGGCTGAACTGGCGCTGGAGGCCGACACGCCAGCGCTGCTGCCGCGGCGGGAGGTAGTTGCGCGGGTAGTAGGTGTAACCTTGGCCGGCAAAGTAGACGCCACCCAGGGTGTTGCGATACGGCGTGTCGAACCGGGTTCCGTCGGCGCGCACCGGGAAGGGATTGCCCAACGGCGTGTTGCTGGCCGAAAGGGCGGCCGCCGGGATCGGCTGGTTGTTTGCGCCGCAGCAGTACGTCAGGCCGCTGTCGGTGGTGATCACCGTGCTGGTGCCCTGGCTGAAGCCGCTCTGGGAAGGCCGGTCGTTGTTGGGGTTGAAGGTGTCGGCGTACCAGCCGTAGCCGGCGCGGATCACGGTGCGGGGCGAAATCTGGTAGACCACGCCGGCGCGCGGCAGGTAGTGGCGCGCGCCATCGGTCCACCCTTTCCCGTTCTGGCCCATGAAGTAGCCCGCCCCCTGCACCTTGAACTGGCTGGCCGGCAACTCCGTGAGCGGGTTCTTGGCATAGGCCGCCTCGACCGCGTCCGAGAACGGGTAGCGGTAGTTAAAGTCGAAGCCGCCGGCCCAGGCACGGTTGAACCGCTCGGTGATGCCCTGCTCCCACTCGAAGCGCAGGCCGAAGCTGAGGCGCAGCCGGCTGGTCAAGCGCAGGTCGTCCTGGGCCCAAAAGCTATGCCAGGGCGCGGACCACAGCGCGGAGTCGTTGCCGTCGATACTCATGCTGTTTGGCATGCCCATCATGAAGGCGGCCCAGGAGAGGCCGGTGGTCATCGCCGTGTTATCCGTATTCGAGGACCTCATGTAGGAGTTGTTGAACTGGAAGCGGCCCGACGTGTAGCCGGGGCCGGCCGTGGTGGTCCAGTAGCGGCGCTCGTCCCAGCCCAGGTTCACGCTGTGCCGGCCGCTCACCTTGGTCAGGGCCGCCCGCAGCGTGCCGGTGCTGCCGCGAATGTTGATGGCCGGGTAGTCGGCGCTCACCGTTTCGATGTTCGAGATATCCACGCGGGGCAGCAGGTGCAGATCGCCCCCGCGCTGGTCCAGGTACGATGGCAGGCCCACATCCTTCGGCCCGTACTTCAGCGGGATGGGCCGCACGCTGCCCTCGTTGAACCGTTGATAGGCGACCGTCAGGTTGAAGATGGTGCTGCCGCTGATGCTCCAGACGTAGTCGCCGCTGCCGCCCTTGTTGATGCGCGTCAGCCCGTTGGTGTGCAGCCCGCGCATGGTTTCGTACGTCCAGTCGTACTCATCGGCCAGGCGGTGGTTCCAGTACCACTTGGCGGAGATCTTGTGCCGCTCGTTAAAGGCGTAGTCGGTGCGCTGCAAGATCGAGTTGAAGCGCTCGTTCTTCGGCATCGCCGAACCGTAATAGTTCAGCGACCCTTCCGGCGTAACCAGGCCCGGCACGTTGTTCGGCTGCGGATACACCTTCGCATAGAAGCTGTACATCGGGTTGAGGATCGGGATGCCCTTGTTGCCCGGGAAGGGATCGCGGATCACGTTGGCGCCCGACTGGCGCGACGTGCGCGGGTCGTAGATCTGGTACCGGTCGCTGAGCGCCAGCAGGTCGGAGAAATCGCCCGTCCGCCACGCCATCTTCGGCACGGTGCGGTTGATGGAGTCGGTGGTCTCCGCCTTGTTCTGGTAGATGCCGTTGTAGCTGAAGAAGAAAAAGAACTTGTCGCGCCCGTTGTAGAGCTTGGGGATGCGCACGGGCCCGCCGATGGTCCCGCCGAACTGGTTCGAGCGCCCCGTCGCCTGTTTCTGGGAGTCTTTGGAAATCTTCCCCTGCGCTACCTGGCTTTCCCACAGCAGGCGCGTGAAGTGGGGCGTGGCGTTCCAGCGCTGCTGCCAGTGCTGGTCGTAGAGCGTGCCGTGGAAGTCGTTGGTGCCCGATTTGGTCGACACGTTGACGAAGGCGCCGGAGGTGTGGCCGACGGAGGCGTCGAAGTTGGCGGTCTCCATCTTGAATTCCGCGATCGCGTCCGACGGCGGGACGAAGCCGACGCGGCGGCCCGTGCCGGTCACCGTCGCGCCGTCAATTCCGTATTCGTTCTGGCCGATGCCACCGGCGGTGTTGAAAGCCGAGGTCCCGCCGTTGTCGAACGGACGGCGGTACTCCGGCTGGCCCGTCCATTGCATGCCGGCGGCCAGCCCCGTCAGCGCGAAGGGGTTCATGTCGGAGTAGGGCAGCTCGATCATATGGCGGGTGTCGATGACCCGCCCGCCGGAGGCCGACGTGGTCTCCAGCAGCGGCGCTTCGGCGGTGACGGTCACCGTCTCCGCGATGTTCCCGACCGCCAATTCAACGGTGATCTCCAGCCTGGAACCGACGGACAGTTCCACCGGCCCGCGAACCGTCTTTTTAAAACCGGACAACTCCGCCGCGATCGTGTACTTGCCGCCATCCAGCAGCGGCACTTCGTAGTACCCGGTCTCGTTGGTCGTCAGACGATGGATGGAGTTAGTTTGTATGTTGGTGACGACCACCGAGGCGCCGGGCACGACCGCGCCCTGCTGGTCGGTGACGCGCCCCAGGATGGTGCCGCGCGCCTCCTGCCCAGCGGCCGGCAACGCCGCCATCACCGCCAGGCAAAGGACAACTATCCCCGTAAACAGACGATGTCTCAGCATTTAGCGCCTCCTAATTCAACGGATGGACGAGATGGGAAAGCCCCCAGGCAGGCAAACGGCACCTCGGCCGTGTTTCTCCCACCATGATTAACGATCCCCCTCACTCCGTCGGTCTCCGCGTCCAATCTGCGGTCCCC
>JAPKYU010000315.1 GCA_026394175.1 Acidobacteriota bacterium
AGCGATTTCTCTCGCCCGGCGGCCCCCCGTGCCACCCAATTCCACTATAGCCCTCCTGCCGTGCCGTTTCAAGTGCGGAGTGTGGAGTGCGGAATGCCGAGGGGAAGAAATGGGACGCCCGCCGCGGCGGGAACGCAGAAAAACACGGATCAACCGCGTTGGAGAGTATAGCTGGCAGGAGTTACCAGTTTGACACTTGACAGCCATGAGATAATAGCAAATGGGCATCATAGGCCAGGGACGGCGCCGGGACGCCGCTCCCTTTCTTTGACAATTCGAGTTGCGGCTGTTCCAAATGCGGAACACCTGTTCCTGCACGGTGAGTCCGAGAATGGCCCAGTGTTTTCAGGCACTTACGGCCTGCACCTGTTTTCCACCTGTATTAGCAGGCGACGGCTCCGTAACGCGTTGATAATGCTCATTCAGGAGATGTGGTTCGCTACCTGTTTTTACAGGCGAGGGCGGACGGCAAACAGCGGGCGCGCCGCGTGGCGCCTGCGGCTTGCCGGCGAGCGAGCGGGCGGGGAAGCGAGGCGGCTTGACTTTGCGTCCGCCAGTGCTAGTATTTAACTCATAATCCGGGCCACGGGGGTGGCGCGCATAGGAGTGTGGTGCGCGCCGGTGCAAAAGGAGGCCCGCCGTGTTCGATATCGGTATTCCGCAACGGGACACGTTCTGGTTGAACGTGACCAATATCATTCTGGGCATTCTCACGCTGGGCTGCTGTGTAGCCGCGGTGTGCGTCGTTGCCCGCGAGATTCTGCTGCGACTGACCCACCGGCATTCGCCGCCAGCGCCCCCGCCGCTGTTGCACTAAACCCACAACAAGGCCGGAGGCTGGAGGCGACGGCCTACAGCCCACAGCTTACAGCCTACAGCCGAAGCCTCTTGCATTGATACGGCGAGTAGGGTTTGATAGGCGCATGACAATCGCTCGTTGCGCCATCTTTTTGGTCCTCCCGCTGCTGGTCGTGGTTGTGTTGACAGCGCCGCGGGGGTCCGCGGCCGAGCGCCGCAGCAAGAACGAAGCACTGGTCTACGTAGGCACATACACGAAGGCCAGCAAGGGGATCTACGCGTGGCGGCTGAACACGGCCACGGGCCAGTTGCAGCCGCTGGGCCTGGCGGCCGAAACGACGAATCCCACGTTCCTGGCCGTGCATCCCAGCCGGCGGTTTTTGTACGCGGTCAGCGAGGTCTCCAGTTTCCAGGGGCAGAAAAGCGGAGCGGTCAGCGCCTTCGCCATTGATCCCAAGAGCGGTAAGCTGAGCTTCCTGAACCAGGCGCCATCGCGCGGCGCCGGCCCCTGCCACCTGACCGTGGATAGCCGCGGCAGAAACCTCCTGGTGGCCAACTACGGGAGCGGCAGCATGGCGGTGCTTCCGATCAACGACGATGGCCGGCTGAGGGAGGCCAGCGACTTCGTCCAGCACCACGGCTCGAGCCTGGATCCCAAGCGGCAACAGGGGCCGCACGCCCACTCCGTCAACCTTTCCCCGGACAACCGCTTCGCCATCGTGGCCGACCTGGGCCTGGACCAGGTGCTCGTCTACCGCTTCAATCCGGCGTACAGCGCGCTGGGCGCCAACGAGCCGCCGTTCGCCAAGGTGAATCCCGGCGCCGGGCCGCGGCACTTCGCGTTTCATCCCTCCGGAAAATTCGCCTACGTCATCAACGAGCTGCAATCGACGGTGACGGCGTTCACTTGGGCCGCGGACGCGGGGACTCTCTCCGAGATTCAAACCATCTCGGCGCTGCCCAAGGATTTCTCCGGGGAAAGCTACTGCGCCGAGGTGCAGGTGCATCCCGGCGGCAGGTTCCTGTACGGCTCGAACCGCGGGCACGATTCCATCGCCGTGTTCGCGATTGACGAGGCCAAGGGCACGCTGACGCCGGTCGAGCACGTCTCCACGCAGGGGAAATGGCCGCGGCACTTCGGGATCGATCCCAGCGGCACGCTGCTGCTGGCCGCCAACCAGAACTCGGACAACATCACGGTCTTCCGGATCGACGCCAAAACCGGGCGGCTGCAGGCCACGGGCCAGTCGCTGGAGGCCGGCTCGCCGGTCTGCGTGAAGTTCGTTCCGCTGGACTAAGGAACACGCACACTCACCACAAAGGCACAAAGGGCACAAAGAACACCAAGAGAGCCACTTTGTATTCCTTGGCGCTCTTGGTGTCTTTGTGGTGAAAAACTCGTGTGAATTTCACCGGAACTTGCCGAAGGTGCGCGGGTACGCCGGGTCGTACATGAAGTATTTCAGCAACGCGTCCAAATAGGAAGTATCGGTGCCCAGGGCGGCGCCGATCTTCAGCGGGACGTCGGTCTGGTCCATGTAGCCGGTGAACAGAAAGGCGCCGGGGCCCTCGGCGGTCAGCGGCAAGGAGATGCCGGCATGGCTGACGCTGCGGAAGCCGACCGAGAGCCGGCGCAATGTCTTGCCGGCCACCGCACGGTTCTCGGGGTAGCCGTCGCCGTTCTCGTCGGTATAGGTGGGGAACCCGTCGATGCCGTAGATATTGCCGAAGGCGTACGCCGGGGGGCCGGTGCCGGCCGTGCTCGAACCCCAGGGCAGGTTGGCGCGCACATTGGTGTTGACGTCTTTGTAGACGGTCGCGGTGTGGTTGCCGACCGGCGAGGTGATGGTGAACTTGAAGGTGTCGGTGCGGTCGAAATAATCCTGGTCGGGAGTTTCGGCCAGGCCGATGACGGTCATGGTCTGGCCGTGATCGGCGGCGACAACCAGGAGCGTGTCGGAGAAGGGGCGGGCCTGGGCCCAGGCGCGGCCCACGCCGATGGCCTTATCGATCTCGATGGTGTCCCAGATGGTGCCGGCGGCGTGGCCGCTGTGCGACTGCTTGTCAATCGACGCGCCTTCCACCATCAGGAAGAAGGGTTGAGTGCCGTTTGGCCCGCTCAGTATCTCAATGGCCTTGCGGGTCATGTCGTCCAGGAAGGGCTGGTCGGGCCAGGCGCCGAAATTCGGCAAGGGCTCGCTGCCCGGGCGCTGTAAGCGCAGCTTGTCGTAGGCCACTTCCATGTGTCCGGCCGACGAGGGGCGGATGCGGCTGCTGTGCGTGGAAACGCTGTTCGGGCGGCGGAACAGCCCCAACAGTTTGCCGGCCGACACATCGGTGGCGCGGAGTTCAGCGGCATTGGTTACCAGCTTGTAGCCGGCCGCTTGAAACTCGGCCGCCAGGTTGCGTCCGTCGGCCCGGATGTCCGGATCGAAGCTCTCCTTGCCGCCGCCCATCAGCACATCGGCGAATGGGCGGTTTCCGAACAGCGGGTTTTCGAGATACTGGCGGATCACCTCGAAGGCGGCATCGCGCTCGCCGGTGTGCGAGGCGAAGGCGGCGGGAGTGGCGTCGGCCAGGGCGGCGGTCGTCACCAGCCCCACGCGATAGTTGAATCTGCGTTTTAGGTACTCGGCGATGGTTTCCACCCGCGGATTGTCGAGCGTGGCCCACAGGTTGTTGCTGTTGGCGCC
>JAPKYU010000472.1 GCA_026394175.1 Acidobacteriota bacterium
ACGCTGGACGAGGTGGCCGAACACGCCGCGGGACTGGTCTGCCTGACCGGCGGCGCGGAAGGGCCGCTGGCCGCCGCGCCGACCGAACACGCCGCGCAAATGCTCGAGCGCCTGGTGGCCATTCTCGGCAGGCAAAATGTCTATGCCGAATTGCAGCGGCATCTCGACCGCCAGGAAGAAGCGCGCAACCAGGCGGTGGTAGAGCTGGCCAGGCGCTTCCATCTGCCTTTGCTGGCCACCAACGGGGTCTGCTATGCCCAGGAACGGCAGCGCGAGACGCTCGACGTGCTCACCTGCGTGCGCGAAAAAGCGCGGCTGGAAAACGCCGGCCGCCTGCTGGCCCGCAATTCCGAGCGCTGCTTGAAGCCGCCGGCGGAGATGGAGCGGCTGTTTGCCGACCTGCCCGAGGCCATCGCCAACACTCAGGAACTTTCCTCGCGGCTGAACTTTACCCTGGCCGAGCTGGGGTACGAATTTCCGCGCTATCCAGTGCCGCCGGGCGAAACGATGATGTCGTTTCTGCGCCGGCGGACCGAAGAAGGCGCGCGCCGGCGCTACCGCCCCTATCACCAGCGCGCCCGCCGGCAAATCGAGCGCGAGCTGGCGCTGATCGAGAAATTGGACCTGGCCGGCTACTTCCTGATTGTCTGGGACATCGTCAATTTCTGCCGCGACCACGGCATCCTGACGCAGGGGCGCGGCTCGGCGGCCAACAGCGCCGTCTGTTACTCGCTGGGCATCACGGCCGTGGACCCCGTGGGGATGGAACTGCTGTTCGAGCGCTTCCTGTCGGAGGAGCGCGGCGAATGGCCCGATATCGACCTGGACCTGCCCAGCGGCGAGCAGCGCGAGCGCGTCATCCAGTACGTGTACGAACGCTACGGGAAACTGGGCGCGGCCATGACGGCCAACGTCATCACCTACCGCGGGCGCTCGGCCGTGCGCGAGGTCGGCAAGGTGATGGGCTTCGACGAAGCCGCGCTGGGACGCCTGTCCGCGCTGGTGGGCGGCTGGGAATGGAAAGACCCGAAGGACACGCACGAGCGCCTGTTCCGCGAAGCGGGCCTCGACCCGGGCGATGCCCGCATCCGCAAGTTCCTCGAGCTGTATCGCTCGGTGCGGGACCTGCCGCGCCACCTGGGCCAGCACTCCGGCGGCATGGTGATCTGCCAGGGACAACTCGATTCGGTCGTGCCGCTGGAGCCGTCCGCCATGCCCGGCCGCGTCGTCGTGCAGTGGGACAAGGAAGACTGCGCCGGCATGGGCATCATCAAAGTCGATCTGCTCGGCCTGGGCATGATGGCGGTGCTGGAAGATTCCCTCAAGCTGATCCGCGGCCATTACGGCGAGGAAGTGGACCTGGCGCGCCTGCCGCCGGACGACCCCGATGTCTATGCGGCGCTGCAAAAGGCCGATACGGTCGGGATGTTCCAGGTGGAGAGCCGGGCGCAGATGGCGGCGCTGCCGCGCCTGCGCCCGGCGAAGTTCTACGACCTCGTGGTTCAGGTGGGCATCATCCGCCCCGGCCCCATCGTGGGCAAGATGGTGCAGCCCTATATCAAGCGGCGGCAGGGGCGCGAGCCGGCCGATTGCCTGCATCCTTCACTCGAGCCCGTGCTGCGGCGCACGCTGGGCGTGCCGCTGTTCCAGGAGCAGTTGCTGCGCATGGCCATGATCGCGGCCGGGTTTACGGGCGGCCAAGCCGAGGAGCTGCGGCGCGCCCTCGGCTTCAAGCGCCCCGAGGCGCGCATGCAGGAGGTGGAGGTGAAGCTGCGCCGCGGCATGACGGCCAGGGGCATCACCGGCGAAGTGCAGGACCGCATCGTAAACTCCATCACCTCCTTCGCGCTTTACGGCTTTCCCGAGTCGCACGCCGCCAGCTTTGCGCTGCTGGCCTATGCCAGCGCTTACCTGAAGTGCCACTACCTGGCGGCTTTCACCGCGGCCCTGCTCAACAACCAGCCGATGGGCTTCTATCAGCCGGCCACCGTCATCAAGGACGCGCAGCGACACGGCCTGCGAATCAAGCCGGGCGATATTACGCGCTCCGACTGGCTGTGCACGATTGAAGAAGAATTGCGGATTGCGGAATGCGGAATGCGGATTTCAAACGGCTCGAAATCCGCAATCCGAAATCCGAAATCCGAAATTGCCAACGAAAAATGTCTCCGTCTCGGTTTGTGTTACGTCCGC
This sequence comes from Acidobacteriota bacterium, assembly GCA_026394175.1. Classification (GTDB taxonomy): domain Bacteria; phylum Acidobacteriota; class Terriglobia; order JAJPHL01; family JAPKYU01; genus JAPKYU01. The sequence goes on from JAPKYU010000472.1 coordinate 2,194, forward strand.
GGGCTGCGCGAGCAGGCGGCGCGCGCGATTCTTGCCGAGCGCGCCCACCGGCCGTTTGCCGGCATCGACGATCTGGCGCACCGCGTCCCCGAACTGCACAAAGATGAGATCACCACGCTGGCGGAAATTGGCGCTTTGAACTTCGTTTCCCCTTACTCCGCACTCCACGACACTCCGCATTCCGCACTCCGCATTCCGCACTCGGCAATCCGAAATCCGCAATTTGTTCATCGGCGTGGGGCGCTCTGGCAGACGGAGCGGGCGGCGCGGCGGGCCGGCCCGCTGCTGGAGACGCTGCCGGAAAGCGATGCCGCCTGCCCGCTGCTGCGCATGACGCCCGACGAACGACTGAGCGCCGATTTCCGCGGCACCGGCCTGACCATCGGCAAGCACCCCATGGCCCTGCGCCGCGACGAAATGAACCGCCTGGGAGTGACGCCCGCCGCCCGGCTGGCATCGATTGCCGATGGCCGCCGGGTGCGGGTGGCCGGCTGCGTGATCGCGCGCCAGCGCCCAGGCACTGCCAACGGGTTCGTCTTTCTGAGCCTGGAAGACGAAACGGGCATCGCCAACGTCATCGTCACACCGGACTCGTTCGAAAAACACCGGATCGTGCTCGTCCAGGAACCGTTCGTGCTGATCGAGGGGGTGTTACAGAACCAGGAAAACGTGATTTCGGTGAAGGCGCGCCGCATCCAGGCATTACCCGCTCAGGGCGCCGCCCCACCCTC
>JAPKYU010000353.1 GCA_026394175.1 Acidobacteriota bacterium
GGGCAGGCGGCCGCGGTTTACGGCCAGTATCCGCCGCTGGTCAATGCCTCGCGCAAGCCGGGCGAGTGGCAGAGCTACGACATCATTTTCGAAGCGCCGCGCTTCGAGGGCGAGCAGCAGGTAAAGCCCGCCTACCTTACCCTGATTCACAACGGACTGGTCGTCCACAACCACGTCGCGCTGGCCGGGCAGTTGACGTCACCCAGGGCGGGCGCCGGACAGCGGGAGGTGGAAGACTCCCTGATGCTGCAAAACCACAGCGGCAACCTGGTCCGTTACCGCAATATCTGGGTGCGGAAACTGAAGCCCTACGACGAGCCGTAGGCCGCGGATTCCGCGGATTTTCGCGGATTCACGCCGCCGGGTGCGGCAATTCTCCCGCTACGACATCATACCTAAGGCGTATAATGCGCCGGAGGTGCGGCCATGAAGAAGCTTCTGCTCGTCCTCTTGTTTCCTGTCCTGATTTCCGCCCAGGACACGCGCGGGCGCATCACCGGCCGCGTCACCGACAGCAGCGGGGCCGTGGTGCCGGGCGTGGCCGTGCGGGCCACCAACCCGGAAACCAATGTGGCCGTCTCGGCAACCTCCAACGCCCAGGGGGCCTACGACCTGCCGTACCTGTTGCCCGGCGTCTACACGCTGTCGGCGGAGTTCGCCGGCTTCAAGAAATACGAGCGCGACGGCATCGCGGTGCGCGTCAATGACCAACTGACCATCGACCTCGCGCTGCAGCCGGGCAGCGTCAGCGAAACGGTCACAGTGACGGCCGAGACACCCATCCTGGAGGAGGGCGCGGCGCTGGGGCAAGTGGTGGACAGCAAGCGCATCACCGAGTTGCCGCTGAGCGGCGGCAACGCCTACACCCTGACGGTGCTGACGGCCGGGGTGATGAATTTCGCGCCGCCCAACCACCCCTCGCTGGCGCCGGCCGTCGAGGTGGTCTCCAATTTCTCGGTCTCCGGCGCCGCTGTAGGGAGCACGGAGTTCACCATCGATGGGGCACCGAGCATGTGGGGGCAGAACGCGTCGTTCGTGCCGCCGGCCGACATGATCGGCGAGTACAAGGTGGAGACGGCGCGCTTCGACGCCGCCGGGCGCTCGCCCGGCGGCTCGATGAATGTGGCCATCCGCTCCGGCACCAACAAGCTGCGCGGCACCATCTATGAGCGCCACAACAACGTCCACCTGATGGGCATCGATTTCTTCCAGCGCCGCATGTTGTACGATCGCTCGACCGGCCCGGTGACGAATGAGAAGCGCAGGTCGGTGCAGCCGCAGCATGTCATCAACCACTTCAGCGCCACGCTGGGAGGACCGGTCGAACTGCCCAAGATCTACAACGGCAAGAACCGCACTTTCTTCATCTATGGTTTCGAAGGGCTGATCCGGCCCAGCCAGGAGCGGGGCAACTATTACCACACCGTGCCGACGCTGAAGGAGCAGCAGGGCGATTTTTCGGAGTTGCTCGCCGTCAGCAGCCGGTACCAGGTCTACGACCCGGCCACGATTGCGCTGGCGCCCAACGGCCGCACCAGCCGCCAGGAGTTCGCCGGCAACATTATCCCCCGGCACCGGCTCGACCCGCTGGCGGTCAACCTGCTGAAATACTGGCCGAACCCGAACCTGCCGGGCCAGGCCGACGGAACCAACAACTACTGGGGCGTGCTGTCGTCCTTCAACGAGTACTACTCACACATGGCCCGCGTGGATCACAACATCGGCGCGCGCCACCGCTTGTTCGCGCGCTATAGCCAGTCGCATCAGTTGTTCGAGTCGGGCCAGACGCTCCCCACCGGGGTCAACGGCAACCACCGCCATCGGTATCAAAAGGGGTTCGGCCTGGACGAAGTCTTTATCATCAACCCCAGCACGCTGCTGAATTTCCGCTACAGCCTGGCGCGCTTCATTCAATCGAACACCCCGTTCGCGGCCGGGTTCGACCTGCTGGCCGCCGGCTTCTCCCCCAACCTGGTCAAGCGGCTGGATCCACTGGGGATTACCTTCCCGCAGATTGCCGTGTCGGGCTACGAGACACTGGGAAACCAGTACCCCAGCGCCGCTTACACCAACTACCACACCTGGGGAACGGACCTGACCAGGATGCGCGGCAACCACAACCTGCGCGTCGGCGGTGAATTCCGCCTATACCGCGAGGGCAACTACAACTTCACGCGCGCCACGCCGCTCATGAATTTCGGCACCACCTGGACGGTCGGACCCCTGGACAACTCCGCGGCCGCGCCCCTCGGCCAGGGGCTGGCATCGTTCCTGCTCGGCCTTCCGACGGGTGGAAACATCCAGATCAACGACTCCTACGCCCAGCAGTCCAGCTTCACCGGCTTCTTTCTGCAGGACGATTTCCGCGTGACGCCGCGCCTCACGTTGAGCGTCGGCCTGCGATATGAATACGAGACGGGGCCGACGGAGCGCTGCAACCGCAGCGTCGCCAAGTTCGATTTCCAGACGCCCAATCCGATTGACGCCCAGGCCCGCGCGAATTACTCCGCCAGTCCCATCCCGGAAATCCCGCTGAGTCAGTTCCGCGCCCTCGGCGGGCTCACCTTCGTTGGCTTGGGCGGTGTGCCGCGCGCCTTCTGGCAAACGGACCACAAGAACTTCGCGCCGCGGATCGGCCTGGCGCTGCGGTTGCCGCGCCGTACGGTGCTGCGGCTTGGGTATGGCCTTTTCTATGTGAGCAACGGCGTGGACCGCATCGACTCCAACCAGGCCGGCTTCACGCAACAGACCACCATTGTCCCTTCGCCGGATAACGGCCTGACGTTCCCCGCCAAGCTCGCCGACCCCCTCCCGGACGGCTTCCAACAGCCCAAAGGCGCCAGCGGCGGGCTATCCACTGGAGTAGGCACCTCGGTGACCTTTTTCAACCCGGTGCGCGGGCACGGCTACATGCAGCGCTGGAGCTTTAACCTGCAAAAAGAATTGCCGCAGCGCGTACTGCTGGACGCGAGCTACGTCGGGTCGCGCGGGACGAAGCTCGACGCCACCCGCCAGTACGACCCGGTGCCGCGGCAATACCAGAGCACCTTGCCGGCGCGCGACCAGGCCACCATCAACTTCCTCACGGCGCAGGTAGCCAACCCCTTTTACCCGTTGCTGCCCGGCACCGATGTCGCCGGCCGGACGGTGGCGCGCTCCCAATTGCTCCGTCCCTATCCCGCGTTCAGCGGCATCACCGCCGACGACCAAGTCGGCTATTCCTGGTACCACTCGCTTCAGGTGCGCGCCGAACGCCGCCTGCGCTCCGGCTTGACCGTGCAGGCCAACTACACTTGGTCAAAATTCATGCAGGCGACCAGCTTCCTGAACGGAAGCGACCCGATGCCGGAGCAGGTGATTTCCGGCTCGGATCGGCCGCAGCGGCTGGTGCTGAACGGCATTTACGAGCTGCCGGTGGGGAGGGGCAAGAAGTGGGGCACGGGCTGGCGCGGCCTGCGGGCGGCGCTGGCCGGCGGTTGGCAGATCAGCGCCCTTTACCAGGCCAACAGCGGCCCGGCCCTCAGCTTTGGCAATTACCTCCTGTACGGGACCATCCAGCAGATTCCGCTGCCGACCGACCAGCGCACCGTGGACCGCTGGTTCAATACCGATGTCTTCGTGCGGGACAGCGGCCTGCAACTGACCGGCAACATTCGCACCTTCCCCAGCCGTCTGACCGGCGTGCGCGGCAAGGGCATCAACATCTGGAACGGGTCAGCGATGAAGCATTTCCGAGTGACGGAGCGGATGAAGCTGCAGTTCCGCTGCGAGTGGCTGAACGCCGCGAACCACTCGCACTTCGACGTCCCAAACACCACCCCGACCAACCAGGCCTTCGGGACCATCACCGGCACGGTCGGGTACCCGCGGCAGGTCTATTTCGCGCTGAAATTGCTCTTTTAACCACAAAGGCACAAAGAACACAAAGGAAGACTCCTTCGTGTACTTGGTGTTCTTTGTGGCTTTGTGGTTCACACCCGCGTTCCCTTGCGGTAGGCAAGGTTGCCGAGGTGGGCGGCGCGCGCCGCCGCTTTCACAAACTCACGCCTGTTTCCGTTGCGGGATCCGTGGTGAGTTTTTCATGGAGCCGGCGAGCCCCTCAGCGTCCCGCCGGGCCGGTACTTGCGGCCAAGAAAGTCGTTGGCCTCGCGGGCATTGGTCACGCGGCCGGCGGCCGGGTCGTATTGGAGCTTCTGTCCGGCGCGATGCGCGACCAGCCCCAGGATCATCTGCTCCATCATCGTGCCGGAGTAATCGAAGTCGCAGGTCGTCTTCTTGTTGTTGCCCTTGCAGGCATCGATCCATTCCTGCTGGAAGAGTTTGTCCAGGCTGCGGCCGGGCCCTTGACCGGTGCCACCCATCAGCGGCAGAAGCTGTTCGTTCGAGCGCCGCTTGTAGTAGGTCAGGTCTCCGTCATCGTCGGAAGGAATGACCATCCGGGAACGGAAATCGGCGAGGATGAAGCCCTTGGTGCCCTCGAAGATGGCGCCATTCCCGATTTTCGTCACATCAATATACGGCCTGGGCGGTTTTGGCTTGAGGCCGCCCTGATACCAGATCACCTGGATGGCGGGACGCCACTTGTTCGCGGGCTGCTCGAACGTGGCCTTCAATTCGACCGGGCAGACCTCGGGGTTGTACTTATCACCCTCGGCCTCGACGGAGAGCGGAGCGCCGGGGTCGATCGCGTTCCAGACCAGGTCCATGGTGTGGGCGCCCATGTCGCCCATCTGGCCGACGCCGAAGTCCGAGTAGGGATTCCACTTCAGGCAATTGGCGCCCGGGTTCGGCGCCGAGAAGTACTCCGGATTGTAAGGATGGAAGGTCGAGGGCCCGACCCACTGGTCGTAGTGGAGGTAGGAAGGCGGCTCGCCTTCGCCGGGCGGGTAGCCGGGCCGGCCGTTCCTGCGGCTGTCCCAGGCAGACACGCTCTTCAGCTCGCCAATCGCTCCGTCCAGAATCAGCTCGCGCAGGCGCTGAAAATTCGGGTAGGCGTGGCGCTGCGTGCCGTGCTGCGTGGCCAACTTGCTTTTGTTCTTGAGGTAATTGGCCCGAACCGTGCGCACCTCGTCCACGGTGATGCCCAGCGGCTTTTCGCAGAACACGTGCAGACCGCGATTGATTGCCCAGTTGGAGATGAAGGCGTGGTGGTGATCCGCGGTGCAGATGACCACGGCGTCCAGGCCCTTTTGATCGAGACACTTCCTCCAGTCCCAATAGGTTCTGGCCTTCGGGAACGTCTTGAGCGCCTCGGCCAGGCGGTTGTCGTTCACGTCGCAGAGGGCCGCGACGTTCTCGCTCGAAAGCACGTTATAGTGCGCGGTCCCCCGGCCCCAGGCGCCAATGAGCGCGACATTCAGCTTGTTGCTCGGGGCGTTTTGCCCGCTCAGCGTGCCGCTGGGAAGAATGACCCAGCCGGCCCCGGTGGCGGCCACGGATTTGATGAACTGGCGTCGTCGCATAGTGAAATGTCCCCTTCTTAAGCTTTGGCTTCGTCTGAGTATAATCCGCCCGCCCGCGGCGCTGGAGGATGGATATTCCTGCCTGTTCTCGCTCAGCCGGCGGCAGCCGGGCAAACAGGCAAGAATGCCTATCCCACAGCGGCGGCGAAAAGCCCACGATCAAGTGGTCAAGGCCCTAGCGCAGACTGCGGTCGGCCGAATCGGCGGAATCTGCGGCTCGGTCTTCTATCGCCCGGCGGATGGCCAGCACGTGCTCCGGTGGCGTGTCATAAGCCACCACGCCGCAGCCAAGCAGAAACCCCGGCTGGTCGCGGCAGGCGTCGAGGATGCGCAACGCCTCGCGGTAGACGGCGTCGGCCGGGCCGCGGTTGACCAGCACCGGATCGACATTGGCGCGGAACGGCACGCGCGCCGCCGCGCATTTCTCGCGGAATCTCTCCAGGCTGGCGCCGTGGTCGCACAGCAGTTGCGTGGCGCCGGTCTCGATCAGGTCGTCGATCACCGCCGTGGTATTGCCGCCGATAATCAACGGGATGATGCGCGCGCCGGCCTCTTTCAATTGGGGCACGACCAGGTCGCGGTAGACGGGCACGATCATCTCGCGGAAGACCCGCGGCGAGGCGAGCCGCGGCGTGGCTCGGGAATCGAAGATGATCGGCTCCGCGCCCCGCCGGAGGAACGCCGCGCCGAAGCGCGCGGCGGCCTGGGCGCAAAATTCGAGCAGCCTGCGCGCGAATTCCGGCTCCTCCACCGTCGCCAGCAGGAAGGCTTCGCCGCCGGCCAGTTGCGCGGCCATCGAGCACGGCCCGGTCACCGCCCCGCGGATAATCATCTGGCCGCCCAGTTCGCGGGCCAGCGCGCCGGCGGCCTCCAGGTACAGCGGCATACGGCCGTCCGCTTCCGGCTCGGGCAGCCGCAGCCGGTCGAGGTCCGATGGGCGGACCACCAGCGGCTCGACGATCGCCGGGCAATCGTTGGAATCGTCGAAGTAGACGACGCGGCAGCCGATGGCCTCGGCTTCCACGTTGTAAACGTCGATGCCGGCCACCAGCATGTCCGGGTCATAGACGGCCAGTTCCCGCCGCAGCGACTGGTACAGCAGTTCGCTGCTGCGGCAGACCTCTGACGGTGAGCGGCCGATCAGCGCCGCCTTATGCTCGTAGATGGCGGGCACGAACGGCACCCGGTCGGCTGTCTCCAGCCGGCAGGTGCGCTCCACCCGTTCTCGTTTGCTCAGCTCCACCACCGCCATTATCCACGATCAAGCTGAGATCAATCCGCGGATTTCGCGGATTCACGCAGATTGGGCTAATTCGAAAATCCGCGCAATCCGCGGATGGCTTTGTGATATTTTTGCGCCAAGACACCAAGACTTGGTGACTCGTTGTCCTGGTGGTTCATTAGGGGGTGTGTGTGAGCGTTCGACGAATTGCTTTGGCGATAATTGTCATTGCTGGATTGCTGTGCGGGCTGGCGTTCGCGCAGGCGCAGAAAGGCGCGAAGAAGGGCGCGGCTAAAGCGCAGAAGGCGCAGGGCGAGGAGAAGGACCGCACCCTGGGCTACGACGACACCGACGTTCTGCCGGACCAGAAGTGGCGGGTTCATGACGTCGCCCGCCCGCGGCCCCGCATCATCACCCCGGGAACCGAAAGCTCGCCGGAGCGCCCGGGGCGCGCGCCCGCCGATGCCATCGTCCTATTCGATGGCAAAGACCTGTCCAAGTGGGCGGCGAGGATGAGGAGCGGCGAGATGGGCGAGGCGAAATGGAAGGTCGAGAGCGGCTACATGGAGGTCACGGCAGGGACCGGCGACATCATCACCAGGGAGAAATTCGGCGATTGCCAGTTGCACATCGAGTGGGCTTCGCCTGCCGAGATCGCCAACAAGAGCCAGTTCCGCGGCAACAGCGGCATCATGCTGATGAGCCGTTATGAGATCCAGGTGCTGGACTGCTACGAAAACCCCACCTACGCCGACGGGCAGGCCGGTTCGATGTATGGCCAATGGCCGCCGCTGGTGAACGCCTGCCGGAAGCCGGGCGAGTGGCAGAGCTACGACATTATTTTCGAAGCGCCCCGGTTCGACGGCGACAAAGTCGCCAAGCCCGCCTTCGTGACTGTCCTGCACAATGGCGTGCTGCTGCATCATCGCCAGCAGTTCATCGGGCGCACGCCGCATGCCAGGGTCGGCACCTATGCCCCGCACTCGCCCGAGGAGCCGCTGCTGTTGCAGAACCACGGCGGCGACAAGGTGCGCTTCCGCAACATCTGGATCCGGCGGCTCGGCGGCTACGACCAGCAGTAACAGCCGACGAAGTGTGATTTCAACGCAGAGGCGCAGAGGTCGCAGCGATGACGCAGAGAAGAAGCGCGGTCTCCTCTGCGTTTCCTCCGCGATCTCTGCGTCTTTGCGTTGAAGGGAGCAAACAGCAATGAAATACCGGTTACAGGTTCTCGCGGTTTTTTTCGTGCTTTCTTCTGTTGCCTATGGAGCGCAGATCAAGGCCCTGATCATCGACGGCCGCAACAACCATCAGTGGAAGCTGACCACGCCCGTTCTCAAGAAGGCGCTGGAAGACACGGGCCTGTTCACCGTGGATGTGGCCACCGCCGAGCCGGGCGAGGAAGGGCTGAAGAACTACCGGCCCAAGTTCTCCGCCTACCAGGTGGTGATCGACAACTATACCGACTACCCGAAGAACGAGCCCTGGCCGGCCGAGACCCAGGCGGCGTTCGTCGACTACGTGCGCAACGGCGGGGGCCTGGTGCCGATCCATGCCGCCGCCAGCGCCTTCGGCGGCTGGAAGGAATTCGAGGAGATGGTGGGGCTGGCGGGCTGGGGCGGCCGCGACGAGAAAACCGGACCCTACGTGCGCTTCCGCGACGGCCAGTTCGTCCGCGACACCCAGCCCGGAAAAGCCGGGCACCACGGCAAGCAGCACGCCTTCCAGGTGACCATACGCGATCCGAAACATCCCATCACCCGCGGCCTGCCGCCGGTCTGGATGCACACCACCGACGAGTTCTATGACAGCCTGCGCGGGCCGGCCAACAGCCTCGAGGTGCTGGCCACCGGCTACTCGGATACGGCGCAGGGCGGTACCGGCGAAAACGAGCCCGTGCTGTTTACCGTCCGATACGGCAAGGGCCGTGTGTTTCAGAACGTGCTGGGACACGGCCCGGAGAACATGAAGTGCGTGGGCTTCCTGGTGACCTACCAGCGCGGTGCGGAATGGGCCGCCACCGGGCGCGTCACGCAGAAAGTCCCCGCCGATTTCCCGACCGCCGACAAGCCGAGCATCCGCCAGTAAACAGTAAGCAGGAGGCAGAAGGCAGGGCTGGACTGCTTACTGCCTACTGCTTACTGCCTGCTGCCTCCGGTTTCACTGCTTGCCAACGCCGCCCCGCGGGCATAACATGGATCACTGAACAAGCTCCCGGTGACGGGAAGCTGGTGCGAAACCAGCACGGCCCCGCCACTGTGATTTGCGGACATCGTGCCCGGAACGCCACTGTCCCGCCCAGCCCGAATTCGGGCCAGCGGGATGGGAAGGCGGGCACGGCCCCCGGCAATCGCGCCGCGGGCTACGCACGAGTCAGGAGACCGGCCGGGAGCACAACACGGCGGCTGTTATGCCGCTGTCCCATCATCCCCTGTCGCGGGATAGGAGGAGCGATGACCACTCCGGTTCGATTTTCCAGCTTCCTTGTTTTGCTTCTTGTTCTGTTTTGCGCCGGCCTGCGCGGCGACGTGACGGGCCTCGTGCTCGATCCGCAGGGGCGGCCCGTGGCCGGGGCAACCGTGCATTTGCTCGGCGGCGTGCCGCGCGAGGCGCGCACCGATTCCGCGGGGCGCTTCCGCTTTGCCTCCGTTCCCGACGGCGCGTACACGCTGCTGGCCGCGTCTCCGGGCTTCAGCGGAAGGCCGGAGAAGATCGCGGTGTCCGGCGGCGCGGCGGCCGCGGAATTGCGCCTGGCGCTCGCCGCCCGCAGCGAAGTGGTAATGGTCACGGCCGAGCGCGCGGAAATGCCCGCCTCCTCGGCCGCCTCTTCCGTCACCGTGCTGACGCGCGCCGACCTGGAGGAAATGCACGCGGAAAGCGTCGGTGAAGCGCTGCGGCACGTGCCCGGCCTCAGCATTGTCGAAAGCGGCCGGCGGGGCGGCGTCACCAGCCTGTTCGCGCGCGGCGGCAATTCCAACTACAACTTGGTGATGGTGGACGGCGTGAAGGTGAACGATTTCGGCGGCGCCTTCAATTTCGCCAGCCTCCCGGTCGAAAGCATCGAGCGCATCGAGGTGGTGCGCGGGCCGCAGAGCGCGCTCTACGGGCTGAATGCCATCGGCTCGGTGGTCCACATCATCACCCGCCGGCCGACCGGGCCGCTGGAAACGCGCGGGGCGATTGAAGGAGGCAGCTTCGGCACGGCCCGCGGCTCGCTGGGCGCCGGCGGCCGCCAGCGCCGCTTCGGGTGGAGCTTCGACCTGATGCGCCACGCCAGCGACGGCGTGGTCCCCAACGACGACTATCGCAACGAGGCCGGCTCGTTGCGCTTCGAGTACGAGATGACGCCCGCCGCCCGCCTGCGCTACTCGCTGCTGGCCGACGCCAACGAGGTCGGCACGCCCGGGCCCTTCCGCCTGGCGCCGGTGGACCTGGTGACTCGCGGCAAGGAGAACTCCTACATCCACGGCCTCGAGTTCGAGGCGCAGCGCGGCCGCCTGCTCCAGCGGCTCACCGGCAGCTATTACGCCGACCGCCTCGGCTACGAATCGCCCTTCGGCCCCTGGCGCACTCGCCAGGCGCGCGCTGGCCTGGGAACCGAAACGCAGGTGACCTTGAGCGAGACCGATGCCGTGGCCTTCGGCTTCGAATACCAGCGGGAGCGCTTCCGCAACACCTACATCACCGACGAGCGCGCCTCCGATTTCCCGCTGCTGCGGCACAGCTTCGGCTGGTTCACCGAAAACCGCTACCAATCCGGCGGCCGGCTGTTCCTCAACACCGGGCTGCGGCTGGAAGCCATCCGCACTTCGATGCTGCCCTCCGACGGCTGGTCGCGACCGCGCCTGGAAGCCCGCCAGAACCTGGCGCTCAGCCCCAAGTTTTCCTTCGCGTTCCTGCCGCGGGCCGGCGGGCCGCTCAAGCTGCATGCCAGCGCCGGTGCCGGCCTGCGGGCCCCCGACGGCTTCGAGCTGGCTTTCACCGACAACCCCCGGCTGCACCCCGAGCGCACAACGAGCGTGGATGCGGGCCTTCAGCGGGAATTCGCGGGCCGCCGCGCGGTCCTGGACGCCACCTGGTTCCTGAACCGCTACCACGACCTGATCGTCACGCTCAGCGGCAACCTGGCCGCAATCAGCAAATTCCAGTCCGACAACCTGGCCAACTCGCGCGCCCAGGGCCTGGAGCTTTCCGGCGCCGTGCGCCCCGCCGAGTGGCTGAGCCTGAGCGGGCACTACACCCGGCTGGCGAGCGAAGTGCTGTCGTTGGACCGCGCGCCCGGCCGCGCGCTGGCCCCGCTGCAGGTGGGCCAGATGCTGCTGCGCCGCCCCGAGCATTCGGCCGCCTTCCTGGCCGCCTGGCGCGTGCGCCCGCTGCGCATGACGTTCCACACCGGCGCCGTGATGCGCTCGGCGGTGCTCGACGTCGATCCGCTCATGGGCCTGGCCGGCGGCGTGCTGCGCAACGCCGGTTACGTCCGCGCCGACCTCGGCGCTGAGTTCGCGCTCACCCGCGAAGTCGCTCTCTATGGACGCCTGTTCAATTTCAGCGACAGCCGGTATGAAGAAGCGCTCGGCTTCCCTGCCCTGCGGAGAAACTTCGTCGCCGGTGTGAAGTTCCGCTGGCGGTGAATTGAACCACAAAGGCACCAAGGCACCAAGTTGCACAAAGAAGAAGAACTTGAACTGGCCGCCCTGCGGGTGATTTGCCAGGGAGCGGAGGGCAAGCCGCTCTGGGACGAAGGATTGCGGCTGCTGTGCGATTACCGCTTCCGCACCCCGGTGCACCAGGTGGTATTCGACGCGCTGCGCCGCATTCGCTCGCCGCGTGAGGGCGCGTTGTGCGAGCGGCTGCAGCGCGAGCTGGTGCTGGCGCTGGCCCGCTTCCCCGGCCTGAACGCCGCCGAGTATTTCCAGCCGCATGGGCTCAGCTATCGCGGCGCACTCGATTTGCTGGCCCGCCTTGGCGAGGGTTAGCACGGATGGGATACTACAGCTTTTCTGAGATGGCTTTGGCCTGGGTGAACAGAAGCAAGTAGTCGCGGCCGCCGGCTTTCGAGTCGGTGCCCGACATGTTGAAGCCGCCGAATGGATGGCCGCCGACCAGCGCGCCGGTGCACTTGCGGTTGAAATACAGGTTGCCGACGAAGAATTCGTCATGGGCCTTTTGCAGCTTCTCGCGGTTGTTGGAATAGACCGAGCCGGTCAGGCCGTACTCGCTGTCGTTGGCGATGCGCAGGGCGTGGTCGAAGTCGCGGGCCCGGATCACCGCCAGCACCGGCCCGAAAATCTCCTCCTGCGCGATGCGCGCCGCCGGATCCACATCGGCGATCACCGTGGGCTGGATGAAGTAGCCGCCATCACCCGCCCTGCCGCCCCCGGCCACCAGCTTCCCTTCCTTCTTGCCGATCTCGATGTAATCCAGAATCGATTTCATCGCTGAGGCATTGATGACCGGGCCCATGTAGTTGCCGGGGTCATCGGCCGGCCCGACGGTGATTTTGGCGACGCGCTGCCGGAGCTTTTCGAGGAACTTTTCATAGATGGCATCGACCACGATGGCGCGCGAGCAGGCCGAGCATTTCTGCCCCTGGTAACCGAAGGCCGAAACGGTCACGCCCTCGACCGCCTTGTCCAGGTCGGCTTCGTCATCCACGATGATGGCGTCCTTGCCGCCCATTTCGGCCACCACGCGCTTGACCCAGCGCTGGCCCGGCTTGTGCCTGGCGGCCAGCTCGTTGATGCGCAGGCCGACTTCCTTCGAGCCGGTGAAGGCGATGAAGCGGGTGCGCGGGTTTTCGACCAGCACGTCGCCGATCACCGCGCCGCTGCCCGGCAGGAAATTCAGCGCCTCGGGCGGCAGCCCGGCCTCGAACAGCACCTCGCACATCTTGTAGGCGATGGCCGGGGAGTCGCTGGAGGGCTTGAGCACCACGGTGTTGCCCGCAACCAGCGCCGCCGTGGCCATGCCCGCGGTGATGGCCAGCGGGAAATTCCACGGCGGAATCACCAGGCCCGCGCCCAGCGGGATGTAGCACAACTCGTTTTTCTCGCCGGGGATGGGCGTGACGCGGCCGGCGCAGGGCAGTAGCAGGCGCAGCGCCTCGCGGGCGTAGAAGTCGCAGAAGTCGATGGCTTCGGCGGTGTCGGCGTCGGCCTCCGGCCAGGTCTTCCCTGCTTCGAAAACCATCCATGCGGAAAGCTCGAACTTGCGCCGGCGCATAAGGGAGGCGGCGCGCAGCAGCCACTCGGCGCGCTGCTGCGCCGGCACACGCTTCCAGCTCTCGAACGCGCGGCCGGCGGCCTCGATGGCCTCTTCGGCCTGTTGCGCCGACGCTTTCTGAAAGACCCCGACGGCCTGCTCCGGCCGCGAGGGATTCAGCGACATCAGTTTCTGCTCGGAATAGACCTTGCGGCCGCCGATGAGCAGCGGGTATTCGCGCCCCAGCTCGGCGCGCACCTTCTCGACCGCCTCCTGCATGGCCCGCCGGTATTCGCCGACGGAGAAATCGGTCAGCTTTTCGTTGGTGAATTCGGGAAGGGCGTTGGCGGCTTCTTCTTTCATCGTCTCGACAGGCATACGAAAATTCTACCACGCAAGCCCGCGACCGATAATTTGCCTGCCTGGATCGCCTGGATCAGCGGTAGGTCTTCTCGCTGCGTGGAAGGATGTCTGCTACTTCAATTATGTGTTCGTCTGGACTTGGCCCGAAAATCAGGCGATAGCGTCCGATTCGCCTTCGAAAAAACCCTTCAAAATGGCCGCTCTTGATGCGGAGAACGTCTCCGGCGAACGGGTCTTCTCGGGTCCTTTCAAGAATGGCACGAACCCGTTCTTGGCGGTCTCTCGGCATGCGGCGGAGTTGCTTTGCCGCCTTGCCGGCGAATCTATAGTCCCAACTCATCCTTCAGTTGGTCCCAAGTGACGTAATCGCCACGCCTTAGTTGCTTGATGCCTTCCAGCACTGATTTCTCTTCGGCAGGTGTCAGTGTCTCGTATTCCGGCGCCGGGTTGCGGACGCGCTCCTTTCGGGCCTTGATTACGATCTGTTTTTTGCCAGCGCGAATCTCTATCGGGTCACCCTCGCGCAACCCCATTTCGTCGCAAATCGACCTGGGAATCGAAACTCGCCGCCGCTGTCCCAACCTTCCGACAGATCGACTAGTCGCTTGGCCTTCTGCGGATGTGTGCAACCTGACTATGGGCATATTCGCAGATCAAGTCTACCATACGCTACCGTGGCTCGCCGGCCTCTGGTGAGCGATAATCACAGCAGCAGATGATCGAGCAAGTTTATCAATGCTTGAAGCGCACCGGCATGGTCCAGCCGGGCGAGCGGGTGGCCGCGGCCGTCAGCGGCGGCGCCGATTCCGTGGCCCTGCTGGAGTTGCTCGTCCGCTTGCTGGAGAGGCGAGGGCAGACGCTACTGGCCTGACGCGCCCGGGCCGTTAGATTCGCTGAACAGTGTCGGGGAGCCGGCCACATACTGAATGGGCTTCTTCTTCAGCTTCTTTACAATGCCTTCTCGCACGGCTTTGTCCAGCCAGTCCTTCATCTGTGCCGCTCGTACACCCATCTTTTCCGCAAGCCACTTGTCCTCTTGCGGCTCACTGAGCAGCTTGAGCACCTGGCCGATCACGAGCGTGTAGGCATCGCAGGGGGACGAATCCTGGGGAACCGCAGAGCGCGGCTCAGTTGCCTGGCTTTGAGGCGGGGCGGGGACCGGCTCCGAGACCTCTGCCGAGCCGGCGGCGCTCTCCACACCGCCCGGGGGCAACAGTTCAACGGAGTCCCGCTCTGGTGGCCCGAATAACGCCCGGACGTTCTCGCACGATTCGCCGGGAAATGGCAATCCCCCCATGCGCAGCAACTTGCGATTGCCCGGCGCCAGCGTCCCCGAAGCCTTCACAAACACCTTTACCCGGCCGTGACGCAGAGCTTCGGTGGCCCCCGCCCAGGTGCCGCCGGATTCGTCGGCGCTGGCCACCACCAGCGCGGCGTCGCTCATACCGTACAGGATCTTGTTGCGCCCCATGGCCGTGTAGGGGAACCAGCGGCTATCCGGTTCATATGGAGAAACCAATGCCAGGCGCTCATCAACGAGATCGGAGCGATAGCGGGCCGAGACAGCAACGCTGGCCAGTCCTTCGGGAAGCACGCCGACCGCCTGACCGCCGGCTTCCAAGGCTCCCGCCATGGCGTCCCGATCAATCCCCTTCGCCGCCCCGGAGATTACAACCACCGATTCCCTGGCGCACTGTTCACCCACGCGGCGGGCGAATTCGCCGTCCTCCTCGGAACGGTCCCGCGAGCCCACCACCGCCAGGCCGCCTCGGCCGAGCAACTCCTGAGGCCCGACGCCGTAAAGCAAAGGGGGAGCGGCCTGCCCCAGGTACTTCTTCAGCCGTTCGGGGTACGGCGGATCGCTGCGGCTGATTACCCAGAGGCCGCCCCGCTGCCATCGTTCAACGAGGAAAGCCAGGGCCGCCCCGCGATCCAGCAGTGGCTGCACGCGCTCGGCGCTGATCTCGGCGGTTTGGAGTTCGGCCAGGCGGGCGCGACCCTGCGCAGTCAGCAGGTCGCCCGGGCGCAAGCGGCGGTCGTTTAGCCATACGGCAAGCGCATTGTATTGCTTCAGCCCCAGCGGCTTCACCGCCCCGTCGCCCCGCTGGCCGAGTTCCGCGCAGAGGAGCAGCACAGCCTGCGTATCTGCCGTCAACGTCGATTCCATTTCGCTTTTCCTAATCACTATCTTGCCCGGAAGAATCAGCCAAGGCAAACGGATAGACGGGCCCGCTTCCGGCCTGGCGCAGCAATCCGCCCGCGACAGTGAAGGTCCACCTGGAGTCCACCAGATCATCGACCAGCAGAACGGGCATCGGCCTCACGTCGGCCGCCTGAACCTGGAATGCGCCAATCAGGTTGCTTACCTGCTGGAAGCTGTTCGACCGGGTCTTCTGAGCTTCGGTGTCGCGGACTTTGCTGATGCAATCAACGAACGGGAGGCCGAGTCTGGCGGCCAGCCGGCGGGCGAATTCGGGAACCAGAGTCGGGAGGCGGCGAGACGGCACGCAGGTCAGCCAGCGGGGCGCCGGACGCGGGTTCC
>JAPKYU010000548.1 GCA_026394175.1 Acidobacteriota bacterium
TCATCGGCAAAATGCGGATGGCACGATAAAGCCGCTGCTGCGAATCACCGGCGGAGTGTCCCGTCAGGATGTCACATTTGATGGCCCAATTCTCCCAGTGCCGGGCTGAAGTATAGACGAAATTACAGGAAACGGTAAAACCCGGATAAAGCCGGGATTCCCCTTTTCGGCTCCCGATTCCAAGCCAGCATACACCCAGTTGCCTGCTTTCGATCCCTCGGGGTGCAATCCTTCCTCCCGGGCGTCTGACTCGCCTTCGGAAGGAGGAGTTCTTGCCCTGCCGGACGGCCCCAAAACCGCGGAGTCCCGCCTTTCTCGACCATTCGACAGACACCGCTCCGTCTCAACCCTCCTCGTCGGTCGATTTTCTTGCTTCCACCCCGTGCCGCCTACCCCACTGGCAGCGGCAACGCGGAGATCCGCCGCACCATGGCACCGAACAGCCGCCGCGTCAGATGGCTCTCCGCCAGCAGTAGCCAGTAATAGCGGGCGCCCTTGATGAGCCTGCCGCCGGAAGTGACCCGCGATCCCTGGAAATCGATCTTCAGAGAGGTGTTGAAGGAGAGCTGAAAGGGCTGATTTTGTTTCTCACCCCTTGGGTTTCGGCCTCCGGGGCATCTTGACTGCATTCAAACCCGCGTGGATAAAGGCGTCGCACCATCCTACAAAGTCACCGGGAAATGTTCAAATCGGAAATGCGGGTCTAGTATTTCTTCCCACGGAGTATGAACTCATGCTCCACTTCAGAAGGCTTGAATATCTCGCTCGCAAAGTCCAGTATCGTGGCCTTGTCAAAAATCCGACAACTGTACACGTCCAGGGAAACGAACCTGACTGCTTCGATGGTGTGAATCTGGATGCCCGATTCTATCAGGGGCAACCAGCCGCTGAGTCCCGCCTTGCCCGGAAATGCCTTCTCATCAGACCGGAAAAGAAATGGCGGAGACTGCTTCGTCATCTTGAGCACCTCAGCCAGTTTCTCCAGAAACTCATAGGTGAGGCTGATCGAGGAAAGCGCCTCTCCTCTGCAGTCGTACATGTCAATCATCAGATGATAGCCAAAAGCCATGGTCTACTCTCCCGTCAAAGCTGGCGCACTCGCTGGGAAACAGAACCAGTGTCGTCGCCCACGGCATTTTCACAGGCCATACTTGGTTTTGAGCCAGGGGCTCACCAAGCCCTTCAGAGGTTCCTGCTGAGTCCGCCTGAGGAAGCGAAACCCGCTGACCACTCCGTAGCAGTCGGGACTTCCGCAATGGCACGTGAAGGGCTCGGAGAGTTCCTCCTCCGTCGCGCAGTAGTTCAAGAGCACCTCTTCGCCGGGCTGGATGTCCCTTATGGCGCGGAACTCGAGCGTGCCAACGTCGAAAAGCAGGTTCGGGGAGCACCCGTGATTGATGAAATCATCGAAACCAGGTTTTTCGGGATCCCGCGTGTCGAGGTGGTGGAACTGGTCGATCTGAATGGAGTAGCGGCTCCTTACTTTCACAGGCGCAACGGCCCGCAGGCTGGCTGCCACCTCTCCCCGTGCGATGCGGCGGGTGGCCATGAGGCCGAAGACCCCCGGGCTTTTCTCGAACTGTCTCAGAGGGATTGAGCTGCGGTCCACTGCATCGTCTCCAGGTGACTTGAGGATGCCCGTTCGAGCGCCGTGCGCGCCAGCTTTCCGGTAGCGGCGTTCGCCTTGCCGGCGGCGGCGACGGTTGCCGCCTCAAGCACCGGGTCGGGACATCCTTTGACAACCTTGTCCACGTACGGGCAAAGGGCCTTGCTGATCTGTGCGGAAGCGAGGGCCGGCCACATCGCCGGGATGTGGTCGTTGGAGTACTTCAGCACGTGGCCGTTGCGGTAAACCGGCGCGTGGGCCGGTTGCGGCACGCTGTCCTCGATGCCTTCCGTGCTGAGGTCGATGATGAACGCGCCTTCTTTCATGCGGGCGATGTGCTCGCGGGTGATGAAGAAACCCTCCGCGTACCACTTGATGCAGTTGACGATGGTATCGAAATCCTGCACCGAGCGGAGGAACTCGCGGGAGTTGCTCCTGTCGAACACCCTGTAACGTACGCGGAGTCCGTCCAAGACTCCCATGGCGCCGCTTCCGAGGTATCCCTTTCCGATCACGGCGACTTTTCCGAACTGCTCCGGCGGCCTGCCCATAACCATGGCGTGCATGATGCCGAGCCTGCCGGCGATGCGGCTGTTCTCGCGGAAGACGAACTCGCCGTCACGGTACATGAAATGGAAGTCCACCACGGTTAGCGCCTGCTCGACCACGGCCCTTGCACACCACGGGTTGTCCTCGATGTACGGCCAGCCCCAGAGTGTCATGCCGTCCTGAAACAGGGCGCCATCGCTCTCCGAGAATCGCGGAACGCAAAGGACGTCCATGTGCCGCATGGCGGATCTCGGGACGAGGTTGGCGCCGAGGCGCGCATATTCCCCGTCGGCGATCCCCAGTGACACCGCGTAGCCGGCTTCGAAGAACAACTGTTCCGGATGCCGCAAAGTGCGGACGTTCTCCGGGAGCAGGGCCACGCGGGTCTCACCGGGCATCGTGCTCCTTGTGAAGCCGATCTTGTTCATCATTCGGTCCGCTTGAACGTGACGTTACCCTTGCACTCATTCGCCGAAGAGCCCGCGCCACCCGGTGATGCGTCCACGGCACTTGGGACTCCCGCATTGGCAGTCAAAAGGCGGCATGTGCCGGTCACAGAAGGTTACATAATCTATGGTCAGTTCCTCGCCGATATTGATGTCACGGAGCGCCACCACGTCCAGGCCTGAAAAGCCGGTGTTGGGGTCGCAGGAGTGGTTCTGGGGGGCCCATTCGGCGGGATCCCTGTCCCAAAACGCATATACCTCTTTTCCGAGCGGGTAGGCATAGCGGTGGAAGACTTCCTGGTCCGCCTGGCTCCAGTTGCGCTCCACATGGGCTCTGGTGACGATCCGGTGCGGGCTTTCTTCTCCGCGCATCACCATCTCGCCGGTCGCGATTCTTCGCGTCGCGAAAACGCCATAGCCAACCTTGGCCTGCCGGACGGAATAACACTTGGTTTTTCCGGCATGGCGGGCCAGCCCTTCCTCGATGATCTTCCTCAGGAAGCCCGCTTGCCCCAGACCGTCGAACTTCAGGATGTAGTCCGCCGTTCCCTCGAACCCCTCCGGGTAGAAGATGGAACAGTCGAAGTTGGACTCCAGGAAGAAAAGGTCGTTCCCCTTCGAGAGCCTGAAGTCCATGCGCGCATATCCTACCGCCGAGAACGCGCTAAACACCTTGCAGGCAGCGTCTTGGAGGCTCTCAGCCAGGAGCGGGTCATGGCAGGGGACGTTGCACTCGGGGCGATGCTGATGCATCTTCATGTCATACGTCTTGAAACCCTCCCCCTCCCGAAAACGGAACTCCGCCGGAAGCAAAGCCAAGGGGCGGCCCGCCGGGTCGGGGTTCCCGCACACCAGGACGCTAAACTCCCGTCCGTCTACGTACTCCTCGACCAGAACGGCACCATACTTCCTGATCAACGCGCTGACTGTCGGCTCCAGCGCGGCGGGTTCCCGCACCAGCGAGTCTCCATCAATCCCCAAGCTGTCTCCCATATTGTTGGGTTTTACGAACAGAGGATATCTTAGCTGTGAGCAGGCCGACAGATTGCCGGGTGTCTCCACAACAACATGCGGAGGGGTTGCGATGCCCTCCGAGTGAGCCACGAACTTGATAAGGTCCTTGGCCGCGGCAGAGAGGCGCAGATTGGGGCCGGTATAAGGCAGTCCGAAGTGTTCGAGCGTCCAGATCACGTCGACAGAAGGCACGTCGGCGTCAGGGTAGATGTCGCAGAGGTTCACGTAGATGTCGAAGCCCTTGCCGCGAAGTTCGCGGATCTGGCGGAAGGTCGTGGTCTTCTTGAGGAACTCATGGTGAAAGGAATGCTCCGGCAGAAGGCCGGACAAGTCTCGAGGCGGATCACACTCCGGGCAGTCAAAGTCTGACCCTTCATAAGAAACCTGCAGCACGCATATTCTCATGCCGTGAACTGCCTGCACACAGGCCCCCGGAACGGGCCTGCATGCCATCCGTCATTGCTTGGGCGAGCGGATCGCGGTGATGGCCTCCAATCTCGCTTTCAGGTCCGGGTTCGCTTCAACCAGCCGCAGGAAGTGCTCACGCTGCAGAGTGAGAAAAACGCAGTCCGTCAGGGTGTGCACGCTGGCGGTCCGCGGTATTCGCTCCATCAGGGCGACTTCGCCGAAATGGTCGCCGTCCTCCAGAACGGCCAGGGGATGTTCCTCTCCCGATGCCTCAGTTCTGAACACCGACACCTTGCCCCGCACGATGATGTAAAACTTGTCGCCGGCGTCCCCCTGCTGAACCACAGGCCGGTGCGGCGGGAAATGCTCGGTGGCGAAGAATCTGGCGATGGTTGACAGCGATGCGTCGTCCAGTTCCTGCAGAATGGGCACGGCGCGAAGTCTGGCAGCGTCAACTCGAGCCTGGGTGCCGTCCTCGCTGAGGGAGAAGCCGGCCTGCTTGTTCCACAACCTGGCGTACAGGCCGTTCAACTTCAACAACTCATCGTGGCGTCCCTGTTCCGCCAGGCGTCCTTCATGGAAAACGAAGATTCCGTCCGCGCCCGGCGCAGCTTCGAGCCGGTGTGTCACGGAGATAACCGTGCGCCCCTTGCTGATGCGTTCGAGAGACTGGTTGATGGAGGCCGCGGTGGCCGGGTCGAGCGCGGAGGTGGCCTCGTCGAGCAGGAGGATGGGCGGGTTGGAGATGATGGCCCGGGCGATGGCGATGCGCTGGCGCTGCCCGCCCGAGAGCTTCCCGCCGCGCTCGCCCACGACCGTGTCGTAGCCCTCGGGCATCCTCACGATCATGTCGTGCATCTCGGCAGTCCTGGCGGCAGCCTCAACTTCCTCGTCCGTCGCGTCTCCTTTGCCCATGCGGATGTTCTCGCGGAGGGTGGTGTTGAAGAGGAAGCTCTCCTGCAGAACGACGCCTATGTGCTGCCGCACGGAGTCCTGCGTGACGGTGCGGATATCGCGCCCGTCGATGCACACGGTGCCGGACGCCGGGTCGTAGAAGCGCATGAGAAGGTTGAAAACCGTGCTCTTGCCGCAGCCGCTGGGACCCACGAAGAGCAGCGACCCGGCCATCGGGATGGACATCGTGACGTCGTCGAGGTTGAGCCGGTCGGCCGAGTACCCGAAGCGCACGTTGGTCAGGGAGATGTCCCTTTGCGGGGCGGGCAGGGAAGTCGCGTCCGGGGCCTCGGTCACGTCTATGGGTTCGCCGAGCAGTTGCTCGATCCTGCGCATGCCGGCGCCCGCCTGCAACAGTTGCGGCAGGCCCCAGGTCAGCTCGGAGGCCGATTGGACGAGGCCGCCCAGGATTATTTGGAAGGACACCAGCTCGCCAATGGTCAGGCTTCCACGATACACGAAGAACGCCCCGCAGGCGATCACCAGCAGACCGAAGAAGCTCACGCAGCGGTTCGACACTCGGTAGGTGAGATAGGACAAGAAACACGCGCGGGCTGCGGCGCGGAAGAAATCTATCATCTGGTGCTTGAAACGCTCGATGAGCTGGACCTGCAGGCGGAACATCTTCACTACCGGCTGGGCCAGGACGTTCTCCTGCAGGACGGCGGCGATCTTCGCCTGCTGTTCCTTCAGCCGGGTGTTTGCCTCCTCGGCGCGGGGCTCGATCGTCCGCTCCGCCCATAGGCTCAGGTACAGCCCTATCGTCGACAGTGCCGCCAGCCTCCACTCCAGGGTGAACAGCAGCACCAGGCTGAAAAGGATGAACAGGCACTGGCACACCACCCCCTGCAGGCACACGGTGACGGCGTTGTCCACGGCGGCAAGGTCGGTGGTGAACCGGGCCGTGATATCCCCCGCCGACACGCGCCCGTAGAACCGCATGGAGAGGCGCTGCAAATGCCGGAACATGTTGAAGCGGAGGTCGTTCAGCAGCTTCGCGCCCAGCCGCGCATAGAAATAGTCCCTGCCAATGTCCGTGGCGGCAGACACCAGCTCAGCGGCTGCAAGGACCAGCAGTATGATGACCAGGGCCTTCAGGTTGTGGGGCAGCAGGGCGTAGTCGGTGAGGAACTTGAAGCCCATCGGCAGGGCGGCGCTGATCAGCATGGAAAGCAACAGCAGGATGCCGACGATGGTGGCCTCTTTCTTGTAGGGACGCATCCAGCCAAGGATGCAACGCAGGAATCCCGCGATCCCCATCGTCGGCTCCTCCGCGGGCTCCGCCCCGGCCGCCCGGCCGGCCGCCGCTTCCGTGGCCGTTGCGGCTGCCTCCGCTCCGTCCTTACGCGGGACCATGCCGGCGAGTCTCTTGCGCTCTTCCTGATCCTTAAGCCGCTTTATGGCCAGTGCCGACCGCAGACGGTTGCGCAGCATGACCGGATCAAACGGCTTTGACAGATGATCCAGGGCGCCCATCTCGATCGAGCGCACGACACTGTTCATGTCGTCACTGGCCGATAGCACCACCACCGGGACGGTGTCCAACAGGTGGTCGGCACCCATCCGTTTGAGCACCTGGAAGCCGTCCATCTGCGGCATCGCCAGATCTAGAAGCACGAGATCGAATTCCCGTTCCCGCAGCAACTGCAACGCCTGTAGCCCATCCTCGGCCAGAGTGACGATGTAGTCGAGGCGTGTTAACTGGCGGTACAGGAGGTCCCGGTTGGCGGGGTCGTCATCGACGACCAGCAGTCTGGCTGCGTCCGGCTGTTTCTCCTTCGCGCCGGGAGCGGGGGTTCGCGGTATTCCGGGTTCGCCGGGAACGCCGGGTGCGGAGGCGTTGCCCGGCCCACCCGGATAGTCGACGAGTTGTGCGACGAGCACGGGCAGGCGAGCCGCCGCGGCGGCCAGTCTGGCGACATCCTCTGCAAGGAACGCGGTCGGTTCCGCTTTAGCGCTTTCGGCAAGACGGCCTATGACCTCCGTGAGCACCTGGAGCGGCGCCTCCAGGGCCTCACGGAGCCCGGCGCCGATGCTGCCGGCGTGGAGTGTTTCTGCTTCCTCGAGCCGGGACACCGCAAGCCTATCGTCGATGAGCGACAGGATGTACTTTCCCTTGTCGTTGATGATGGTCAGCGTCGGAACCAGCGCCTCCAACCGCCGGTCCCTGGCTTCTTCGATGAGGAGTTCGCTGTACCCGATGATGGCATTCAGCGGGGTCCGGAGGTCGTGTCTCATGCGCGCGAGGAACGCCAGTGTGACGCGCCGCTCGTCGCCGCCGGGTTTGGGGTCTGCGTCGGCCTGACTCGCCATGTTCATGCGCTTGGCCTGTCACGACGGCCGCCATCGGCCCGCCCCACAGCCCTGCGCGCCTCCTGAGTAGTGCCTCGCCAGTCGAGCCGTGCTCGACGCACGGGCTCCCGTGTCTGTTTCCGGCGGGCCGTTGTCCAATGCGCCGCGCGGGGGAGTTTACCCGTGGAGGAGTCCGCAGTGCAAGTACAAAGCGCGGCTGGACGAGGTGATGAATGAATGCGCATCTCGCGCGGTTTTCACCGTTGGCACGTGGTGCTAATTCTCCTATAATTTCGGGCGGGGTGTGGGTGCGGCTGAAACGGAGGTTCCTATGTCCGTGACATTATACTGGATGCAGTGCGGCGGTTGTGGCGGTGACACCATGTCCCTGCTGAACACCGAGGGGCCCGATCTCGTGGAAGCCATGAGATTGCTGGATGTCGATGTCCTCTGGCACCCATCGTTTTCCAACCAACCGCCAGGCGAGCGCGACAAGCTGATCAGCCGCCTGTTGAGCAACAGACAGCGCCTGGATGTGTTGTGCGTCGAGGGGGCCATCGTCCGCGGACCGGGCGGCACGGGCATGTATGACACGTTCCAGCAGAAGCCCAAGAAGGATTTAGTCGCGGCACTGGCCCGGCGGGCGCGGTTTGTCGTCGCCGTAGGCACCTGCGCCAGTTTCGGCGGGATTGGCAGCGATGGCGACGTGGAGGCCACCGGGCTTCAGTTCCACAAGCACAAGAAAGGCGGCTTTCTGGGCGCTGACTTTGTTTCCAAGGGCGGGGCCCCGGTGATCACCCTGCCGGGTTGCCCGTGCCACTGCGTCGTGATCGGCAGTGTGCTGACCTTGCTGGGCTCGGGCAGGCTGCCTGTTCTCAACGCCTTCAACTCGCCCGAGGACTGGTATGGCATGCTCGTGCACCAGGGATGCTTGCGAAACGAGTACCACGAGTACCGGGTGGAGGAAGAGGATTTTGGCGAGAAGGGTTGCATGTTCTTTCACCTGGGGTGCCGCGGGCCGTTAACACACGGCCCCTGCAACAAGGTGTTGTGGAACCGCCGGAGTTCAAAGACCTCGGCCGGCGTTCCCTGCGTGGGCTGCACTCTGCCCGATTTTCCCCAGCCCTATCCGTTCTTCCAGACACGCAACATCGCGGGGATTCCGATTGACCTCCCCGAGGGTGTGGATCGTGCTCATTACCTGGCCTACAAGGACATGGCGGCCGCCGCGGCGCCGGACCGCCTGAAGAAGCGCGAAACGAGGGTCTGACCATGCTCCGTAAACGCATACTCACTATTCCTCTAAACCGGGTGGAAGGCGATCTGGAGATCCGGGTGGAGCTGGAGGACGGTCATGTCGTTGATGCCTGGAGTTCCGGCACCATGTTCCGCGGTTTCGAGCAGATCATGGTGGGCCGCGGCGCGTTGGACGGACTGGTGATAACGCCGCGTGTCTGCGGGATTTGCAGCACCGCCCATCTCACGGCGGCCTCCCGCGCACTGGACCATTTGGCCGGGGCGACGGTTTTGCCGGATGCGGTTCGGGTCCGCAACGTGGCCTTGATGGCCGAGCATATTCAGAGCGACATCCGGCATACGTTTCTTATGTTCACCGCGGACTTCGTGAATGCCGCGTACCGGAAGCAGCCGTTGTATGCCGAAGCGGTCCGCCGCTACACGCCGTTCACCGGCGAAACCGTCCGGGAGGCGATTCACGAGACCAAGCGGATCCTGGAGGTGGTGGCCATCGTCGGCGGGCAGTGGCCGCATTCCTCCTACATGGTGCCGGGCGGCCTGGCGTCGGCCTTAAGCGAGGCGGGGCTGGCGCAATGCCGGTTGTTGCTCAAGCACTATATCCACTGGTTTGAGCAGCGCATCCTGGGGTGCTCGCTGCAGCGCTGGTCGGCTGTCCGCACGGCGGCGGACCTGGAGGCGTGGCTCGATGAAAGCCGGGAGCATCGTGATAGCGATCTTGGGTTCTTTATCCGCTACGCGCGCGCCATCGGGCTGCACAAGCTGGGGCGTGGTCACGACAACTTCCTGAGCTATGGCTATCTCGACCTGCCGGAGGGCACAGCCGTCAAGGGCTTCGGGAAGGGCGGCATGCTGGTCCCTGCCGGGTTTGCCCGAGGAGTGAAAGTCAGCGCGTTTGATCCGGCCCGTATCAGTGAGCACGTCGCGCATTCCTGGTTTGTGGACTACCCGGGAGGCAAACACCCGTTCCAGGGCCAGACGCAGCCCTACGCCAGCGGCAGCGAAGGCGGCAAGTATTCGTGGGCCAAGGCCCCGCGGTATATGGACCTGCCGGCGGAAACCGGCCCGTTGGCGGAGATGATCATGTGCCGCAACGGGTTGTTCAGGGATCTGATGCAGAAGGATGGCGCCAACGTGTTTGTCCGGCAACTGGCCAGGATCGTGCGGCCGGTCCTGCTGATGCCGGCGATGGAGGCCTGGTTGGGAGAAGCGCGGGGCGACAGCCGGTTCTACTGTTCGCCCGGCGCGATCACCAACGGCCAAGGCTACGGTCTCACGCATGCGGCGCGCGGCGCGCTGGGGCATTGGGTCAAGATCGCCGACGGCAAGATCACCCATTACCAGATCATCACGCCGACCACCTGGCATGCCTCGCCGCGCGATACCAATGACGTGCGCGGTTCGATCGAGCAGGCCCTGGTGGGTGCACCGCTGCCGGATCCGGATAATCCGGTCGAGCTGGGGCACGTCATACGGTCGTTTGATCCCTGCCTGGTGTGCACGGTTCATTCATTGTCCCGGGGAAGAACGCTGCGGCGGCTGGCGCTTGAGACATGAAGCCCTCTGGCATCATCCGTGTCGGCAAGCGGCGCTGCGAAGTGGATGCCGGGGCTGTTGAGCGGGCGGCGCAGCGCGCGCTGGACGCCGCGGCAGGCCGGCGACCGGGCCTGACGGTTGGGGTGGCACATGTCGGAATCTGACACCAAGAGAACCTACGCCGAGCTGGCCCAGGAGAATGCCGTGTTTCTCGGCGAGATTGCCGTGACCCGTCAAGCTTCCAAGATCACGGCCGAACTGGTGGTCCGTCAGTTTGTCCGGCTGGAGCAGAGCCTGGCGGCGGAGCAGCAGTTGAAGAACGCGCTGGCGGGCAAGCTCAGCGAGGCCGAGGTTCGAGAGCGGCAGTTGGCCCAAGCGCGAGCGGCGGCCGAGAGCGCGAACCGGGCCAAAAGTACCTTCCTGGCCAGCATGAGTCACGAGTTACGCACCCCGTTGAACGCCATCATCGGCTACAGCGAGATGCTCGAGGAGGAGGCTGAAGATCACGGGCTGACCTCGCTGATCCCCGATCTCAAACGGATCCAGGCGGCGGGGAAGCACCTGCTGAGCCTGATCAACGATGTGCTCGATCTCTCCAAGGTGGAGGCCGGCAAGATCGAATTGTATGCAGAAGATACGGAGGTCCGCCGGCTGATCGAGGATATTGTCGGCACGGTTCAGCCGCTGGCTGAAAAGAACGGCAACGAGCTGGTACTCGATGCTTCTCGGCGGGCCGGCACGATCCACACCGATGTGACCCGCCTTCGGCAATGCCTGTTCAACCTGCTCAGCAACGCGTGCAAGTTTACACAGCAGGGGCAGATCACCCTGACCGTCAGGCGCCAGCGCGTGAGGAAGCAGGGCTGGATCTCCTTCGCGGTTGCCGATTCCGGTGTCGGCATCAGCGAGGAACAGCAGACTTGGATCTTCGAGCCCTTCCAACAGGCGGACCAATCCACCACGCGACAATTTGGGGGTACTGGTCTGGGCTTGGCCATCACCCGGCACTTGTGCCAGATGATGGGCGGCGACATCAGCGTCCAAAGTGTTCCCGGCAAAGGGTCCACGTTCACCATCCGTATCCCGACGACCCTCCAGACTAAGTCGGCGCCTTCCCGGGGCGGTCCGCGAAGCGTTGAGGCGCACACCGGGCCGTCGCGGACCGCGCCGGGTTCAAAGGTTGTGTTGGTGATCGACGATGAAGCGGACCCGCGCGACATGATCTCGCGATTCCTTCGGAAACACGGGATCAACGCCATGACGGCGGCAAGCGGCGAGGAGGGTATCGCGCTGGCGCGGCAGTTCCGGCCGGCCGTGATCACGCTGGACATCGTGATGCCCCGCATGGACGGCTGGGCGGTGCTGGAGGCGCTCAAGGCCGATCCGTCAACGTCGGACATCCCGGTGATCATTGTCTCGATCCTCAGCGACCAGGACCTGGGGTTTGCCGTCGGCGCCATGGGGTACGTGAGTAAGCCGATCGACTGGGATCGGCTCATAGGGCTGCTGACCCGGTACACGGACGGGAACCGCGACATCGATATCCTGGTGGTGGAAGACGAGGAGTTGACGCGCGAACTCATCCGACGGACCCTAGAGAAACAGGGTTGGGCCGTCAGCGAGGCGGTGAACGGCCGCGCCGCTCTGGATTTCATGGCCCGCCGCGTGCCCGGCCTCATCCTGCTGGACCTGATGATGCCCGAGATGGACGGGTTCGAGTTCCTGATGGAGCTGCGCAAGCATCGTGACTGGTGGGCGATTCCGATCATCGTGGTGACGGCCAAGGACCTGACCAGCGACGACCGGAAACGGCTGGAAGGCCAGGTGGTGAAGATCATCCAGAAAGCCGCCTGCACGACCGACGAACTTCTGAGAGACGTGTGCGAGTTCGCGCGCCAGTTCGTAAAACCCGTGAACGTGGTGCTCGAGCCGCAGGGAGTCTCACATGGCCAGGATACTGCTGGACGAAGATAACGAGATCAGCCGTTACATCCTTAGCCGACGGCTTCAGCGCAGGGGCTACGACGTGGTCCTGGCGGTCGAAGGCGCCAAGGGCGTCGAGTGCGCGACGGAGCTCCGGCCGGACCTGATTCTGATGGATATGAGCCTTCCGCTGATGGACGGCTGGGAGGCGACACGCCGCCTGAAGAGCGCGCCGGGAACCAAAGCCATACCGGTGATCGCCCTGACGGCGCATGCCATGCCGGGCGACCGCGAGAAGGCCCTGGAGGCGGGCTGCGACGATTACGACAGCAAGCCGATCGATTTTGTGCGGCTGTTGTCGAAGATCGAAGCCTTGCTCGCGAAATAGGACGGGCGCACCGGACGTTTCTGCCCGTCTTTCTTATGTTCTTCGGGCTTGCCGCCGCCTACTTATCTTTTCTCCACACCCCTGGTTCGCGAAACGGCGTATCTTGACGAGGAGGCGTCCTCGTGCACCATCCTCACATGTTTTTGCGCACACCTTCGGCGATCGGCAATGACGAAGCCTGTTATCCAGGCCTTGCTGTGAGAGTTGCCTTCCCCTCGGAAAGGCACGACCCGCAGAGCCCGGCGAGGCCGCGGGGCCGCCAGTGCGCGCTGCAGAGCAAAGCGCCGCAACGCCCGCAGCGGAAGTGGGCGCGCGAGGAGCAATCGCGGCAGCGGTGCCGCCAGGGAAGAGCCAGGTAATCGGTCAGCAGCCGGTCCAGGCGCGGCGAGATGATTTCCAGCGGCGTGCGCCCATGGCGGAGATACAGCCAGACCGTGCAGCCGGTGATCGCGGCCATGCCCGCCACCTGGAAGACATACTGCACCAGCCAGCCCGGCAATCGCGACCCCAGGTTCACCATCATCGACGAGGCCGGCCAGAAGGGCGCCATGGGCCACGGCGCCGACAGGTAATCGACCAGGATGTGGCTGAGAAAGGAGAGCAGGCAGAGGGCGAGCACCGAGGCCCGCCGCGAAACGAATGCGGCGATCACGGCCGCGTAGACGATCCCGGTCAGGATGTTGTGTGCCAGGACGTGATGGTAGCGGTAGAAGAACTCGCTGCCCGGTCCGGCCACGATGGCCAGGCCGTCCAGGTCGGGCGCGGCGGCAGCCAGCGTGATGGCCGCCCGTTCCGCGCCAGTGAAGCCGCCCGCATGGGCGATGGCCCAGCCCAACTGAAGATGCGCCCCGGTGTTCATGTCGAGATCTGTTTACACGATTCGCGTCTCCGAGGCAAGGCCGGCAAGGCCGTCGATTCAGCCAGGCCGGATGCAATCCGGTTTGCACCCGCCTCACCCGATTCCTCCCCGGCTGGAGAAAAACATTTTTTCATCATTTTGTTCTTGACATCCGTGGCCCCGCGGTTTATACAAGTTGTTAATTCTCGGGGAAGGTCCAGCATGCTGGGCGTTTCCCGCCAGCGGGTTTATAGCCCAATGGCCGAGATAGGGAGAAAATAAGCGAAGGAGGACGCGTCGGTATGAAGAAAACTGCCAAGAAGGCTGCGAAGAAGAAGGGCAAGTAGCAATCGGAAACGCAGCCGGCGCCTCGCCGCTTGAAGGGGAGGCGCCGAGGTCCAATTGAAAAAGGGGTTCGGAATCCGAATCCCTTTTTCATTTTTGGCCCGCGTTATAAGATGGCCCGCTATGGCTATCCTGACTCGACGCCAATTCGTGCGGCTGGCGGGCGCGGCCTCGCTGGTCACGGCTTGCAGCTACTCTCGGGTACTGGGCTCCAACGAGCGCCTGCGCATCGGCGTGATCGGCTGCGGCAGCATGGCCAACCACCACATGCAGGCGCTGCTGAAGATGGGCGAGTCCGACAACGCCCGGATCGTCGCGGTCTGCCACGTGTACGAGAAACGGCTCCAGGAAGCGGCGAAACTGACGGGCGCCGGGCAGCACCGCGACTACCGCAGCCTGCTGGCCGACAAGCAGGTGGATTACGTGCTGATCGCCACCCCCGAGCACTGGCACTGCCAGATGACGCTGGACGCCGCCTCGGCCGGCAAGCACATCTATTGCGAAAAGCCCATGACCCACACCATCGAGCAGGCCAAGCGCGTGGTGGCCCGGGTGAAGCAGGCGGGCATCAAGATGCAGGTGGGCGTGCAGGGCATGTCCGACGATTCCTACGAGACGGCGCTCCGGTATGTGAAGGAGGGCGCGCTGGGCGACGTGGTGATGGCCCAGATCGACTACTCGCGCAATTACGGCGGCAAGGATTTCTGGACCAACCCCATCGACGCCGACTGCCGCCCCGGCGTCAACCTGAACTGGCAGGCCTGGCTGGGGCCGGCGCCCAAGCGGGGGTTCGAGCCCGACCGCTTCTTTGCCTGGCGGCGCTACTGGGATTATTCCGGCGGCATCGCCACCGACCTGTTCGTCCACCGCGCCACGCGCATTATCCAGGCCCTCGGCCTGACCTTCCCGGAGCGCGGCGTGGCCACCGGCGGCAAGTTCCACTACCGGGACAGCAAGGCCGAAATCCCGGACACCTTCAACATCATGCTCGAGTATCCGGGCGGCCCGGTGATGTTGCTGGTCTCCTCGCTGGCCAACGACACGCCCATCGACCATGTCTTGCGCGGAAACAAGGCCACGCTGCAGTTTACCGAGACCGGTTTCACCATCCGGCCGCAGAAGCCCTACGCCAAGGAAGGGCAGGCGGTCACCCACCGCAAGACCGGCGCCGAGGACGTGACCCTGCACCACCGCAACCTGATGGCCGCCATCCGCTCCAACGAGCCCCTGCGCTGCGATCCGCTGCTTGGCTATTACGGCGTGGTGGCCTGCATGCTGGGCGTGGAGTCCTTCCGCAAGCGGCGCTATCTGGCCTGGGACAAAGCCAAACAGCGCCTGGTCAACGCGTAACCTCCAGCCGCAGATTCCGCCGATTACACAGATTGGAATCCGTGCAATCCGCGAAATCTGCGGCTGCGGCCCTCTGTTCCATCGGCTGCCTTACGGTTGTGCGGCGATGGGGCCGGGCACGGGGGCGAGCTCGGGATGCGCCGGCGCTTGCGCCGCAACCTGCGCGGCCTCCTCGGACGCGGCCAGAGCCAGCCCGATCACCTCGTCAATCGAGTTCACGTAGTGGAGCTTCAGGCCCTCCAGTTGCTCCGGCTTCAGGTCCTCTTCCACGTTGACCTGGTTTTCCTTGGGCAGGATGACATCGGTGATACCGGCGCGCTTGGCGGCCAGCAGTTTCTCCTTGACGCCGCCGATGGGCAGCACCAGGCCGCTCAGCGTGATTTCGCCGGTCATGGCCACGTTGGGGCGGACGCGGCGGCCGCCCAACAGCGAGGCCAGCGCCGTCACCATGGTGATGCCGGCCGAGGGGCCGTCTTTGGGGATGGCCCCGGCGGGCACGTGGATGTGCAGGTCGTGCCGGGAGAAGAAATCTTCCTCCAGCCGGAATTGGTCGGCATGGGAGCGGATCCAACTGGTGGCCGCCTGCATCGACTCCTGCATCACCGGGCCCAGGTGGCCGGTCATGATCAAACCCTTGCTGCCGCCCTTCATCTTGTTGGCTTCCACAAAGAGGATGTCGCCGCCGGCCGGGGTCCAGGCCAGTCCCACGGCGACGCCGGGCAGGGCGGTGCGCTCGGCCACCTCGGTGTCCAGGCGCATCTTGGGGCCGCCGAGAAACTCGCGCACCGCCTCCCGGGACACCAGGAAGGGCGCCGCGCTGAGCTTGCCTTCCGCCTTGCGGCGGGCCACCTTGCGGCAGATGGTGCCGATTTCGCGCTCCAGGTTGCGCACGCCGGCTTCCCGGGTGTAGTAGCGGACGATCTGGTGCACGGCTTCCTCGGCGAAGTGGATATCGGGGACGCGCGGCGCCGCCCCGCCTTCCGCCACGGAGCCGGAGGAGGTGCTCGGGGCCTTGGCCGCCGCCCCGTCCTTTGAGCACGTGGCTGCCTCGCGCAGGGCCATGCGCGCCGCCGTCTGCTCGTCTTCCACCGGCAGAAGCGCGTTTTCCCGCCCCTGTTTCGGGATCAGGTACTGGAAGGCGATCTTCACCTTCTCGTCCTCGGTGTAGCCGGGCAGCTCGATGACCTCCATGCGGTCGCGCAGCGGCTCGGGGATGGGGTCGAGCACGTTGGCCGTGGTGATGAACAGCACCTTGGAGAGACTGAAGGGCACGTCGAGGTAATGGTCGCGGAAGGCGAAATTCTGCTCGGGGTCCAGCGCCTCGAGCAGGGCCGAGGCCGGATCGCCGCGGAAGTCGCGCCCGATCTTGTCCACCTCGTCCAGCATGAACACCGGATCGTTGGTGCCCGCGCGCCGGATGCTCTGAACGATCTGGCCGGGCAAGGCCCCGATGTAGGTGCGCCGGTGCCCGCGGATTTCGGCTTCGTCATGGATGCCGCCCAGCGACAGCCGCACGAATTTCCGGCCCAGCGCCCGGGCGATGGAGCGGCCCAGCGAGGTCTTGCCCACGCCCGGCGGCCCCACAAAGCACAGGATGGGGCCCTTCATCTCCGGCTTGAGCTGCAGCACCGCCAGGTAATCGAGGATGCGGTTCTTGACCTTCTCCAGGTCGTAGTGGTCGATGTCCAGAATTTCGGAGGCCTTGAGGATATCGACGCGCGCGCCGCTGGATTTGGCCCAGGGCAGGACCACCAGCCAGTCCAGGTAGTTGCGGGTCACACTGTAGTCCGGCTGCGCCGGGTTCATGCGCGACAGCCGGCCCAGCTCCTTGTCGGCCTCCTTGCGCACCTCCTCGGGCATGTGCGCGTCTTCGATCTTCTTGCGCAGTTCCTCGATCTCGCGCTGGTTATCGTCGCCTTCGCCCAGTTCCTTCTGGATGGCCTTCAATTGCTCGCGGAGGTAGAACTCGCGCTGGCTGGCCGAAAGCTGGTCCTGCACCTGGGACTGGATCTTGGCGCGAAGCTGCTGGACCTCGGCTTCCTTGGTCAGGAAGCGGTGGATGGCCTGCAGGCGCGCCTGCTGGTCGGCCGTCTCCAGCAACTCCTGGCGCTCGGCGGAGCTGAGCGACGGCAGGGTGCTGGCGATGAAATCGGCCAGGCGGCCGGGGTCCTCGATGCCGGCGGCGATGGCCTGCAGGTCGTCGGACAGCGCCGGAGAGGCGGCCACGATCTGCTGGAACAGCGCCACCACGTTGTGCATCAGCGCTTCCTGCTGCGGCGAAGGCTCCATCTCGATCTCCGGCAGCCTTGCGCACCGGGCCCGCAGGTAAGGTTCGCGCTGGGTGTACTCCAGCGCCTGCAGCCGGGTGATGCCCTCGCAGAACACGAACAGCGTCTGATTGGGCATGCGGATGATCTTATGGACCGTGGCCAGCGAGATGATGGGGTACAGGTCGTCGGGGCCGGGCGTGTCGTTGTGCGGGTCTCTTTGCGTGGCCACCGCGATGGTCTTGTCCTCGCCCAGCGAATTCAGCGCCGCCAGCGAGCTTTCCCGCCCCACGTTCAGCGGCAAGACCGCGTGTGGGAACAGCACCGTGTCGCGCACGGGCAGTACCGCCAACTCGGCCGGAATATCCAGGATGCCGTTTGCTTCCATTCCTACCTCTCAAGAACCTATGAGGCCGTGCCTGCCGGGAAAGAACGCTGACCGCCAAGCTTTGTGATCGGCGCTTTGCCGAAAGTCTTGAATCACTGGTTTCGACACCCTTCCCCGCTAGCATTGGATTACATCCGATAGGCCAAAGTTTCAACCCAAATCGGAGGCTGACGGCTGGCGGCCGGCCGCCGGCCGCTCTACAATGACGGAACGGATGCGCATCGAGGAGGCATTTCGGACCGGCCTGAAGATGCTGGAGGAGTCGGCTGTGCCCTCGGCGCGAATCGCCGCCGAGGTGCTGCTGATGCACACGCTGGCGTGCGATCGCGCCTACCTCTATGCGCATCCCGAGCGGCATCTGAGCGAGGCGGAGCAGGCCGGGTACGCCTGCTGCCTGCAGCAGCGGGCCGGCGGCAAGCCCACGCAATACATCACCGGCCATCAGGAATTCTGGGGCCTGGACTTCCGGGTAACCACGGAGGTGTTGATCCCGCGCCCGGAAACCGAGCACGTGGTCGAGCGCGCCGTGGAGCTGGGCCAGGCCATGGCTGCCGAGCGCGCGCCGGCCATCGTCGATGTGGGGACCGGCTCGGGCTGCATCGCGGTGGCGGCGTCGCGCGAGTTGCCCCGCGCCCGGGTGCTGGGCACCGATATCTCGGAAGGCGCGCTGCGCGTGGCTGCCGAGAACGCGCGCCGCCTGGCGCCCCACGCGCGCTTTTGCCGCTGCGACCTGCTGGCCGCCGTCGCCGGCCGCAGCGTAGACATCGTGGTCTCCAACCCTCCCTACGTGCCCACAACGGCCGCCGCCGGCCTGCAGCGGGAGATCCGCGAGCATGAGCCGCACCAGGCGGTATTTGCGGGCCCCCAGGGCATGGAGGTCTACGAGGCCCTGGTGCCGGAAGCTGCCAGGGTGCTGCGCCCCGGCGGCTGGGTGGTCTTCGAGCTTAGCTATAATACGGTTGAGCGCGTCCGCGCTCTGTTCGATGAGCGCTGGAGCGAAGTGGAGGTGCGGCCCGATCTGGCCGGCATCCCGCGCGTCGGGTCGGCCCAGTTAAGAGTTATGAGTTAAGAGTTATGAGTGGTGAATTCCGACAGCCGAGCGGCCGTTCTCTCACTCCTGGCCAACTCTTGACTCCTAACTCTTAACTCTTAACTTATGTCCACCATCTTCCTCGTCGATATGGACGCCTTCTTCGTATCGGTGGAGGAACTGTACGATCCCAGCTTGAAGGGCAAGCCGGTGGTGGTGGGCGGGGAACTGGAATGGCGGGAGGGGCGCTGGGTGGCCCCGCGCGGCGTGGCTGCGGCCGCATCCTATGCCGCGCGCCGCTACGGCATTCATTCGGCCATGCCGCTGGCGCAGGCCCTCCGGTTGTGCCCGCAAGCCGTTTTTCTGCCCGGCCATCACGACCGTTACCGGGAGCATTCGGAGAAGATCCAGGAGATATTCGGCTCGTTCACGCCGCGCTTCGAGATGGTTTCGGTGGATGAGGGGTACCTGGACATGACCGGGACCGAGCGGCTCTGGGGACAGCCGCTGAAAGCAGCGGCGCTGTTGCACGAGCGCGTCCGTTGCCAGACCGGCCTTCCCTGCTCGATCGGCGTTGCCGGCAGCCGGCTGGTGGCCAAGGTGGCCTGCGAGCTGGCCAAGCCGAATGGCGTGCTGGCGGTCGTGCCCGGCCAGGAGGCCCGCCTGCTGGCGCCCCTCCCGGTGCGCCGCATACCGGGGATCGGGAAGACCACGGAGAAGCGCCTCCGGCAGCTCGGCGTCAAGACGGTGGCCGATCTGGCGGCCATCGGCGGCGGCATGCTGGAAGAGGTGTTCGGCGCCAGCGGTGCGGCCATGTTCCGCAAGACCGCCGGCGAGGATGCCGGCGGCTGGTATGACACTGCCGTGGGCGAGGCTGAAGACGCCAAGTCCATCAGCCATGAAACCACGTTCGACATCGACACCGCCGACGGCCAGAAACTGCAGGCCACGCTTTCCGAGCTGTCGCAAATGGTGGCGCACCGGCTTCGTGAGCAGAATTTCTTCGCCCGCACGGTGACGCTGAAGCTCCGGTACTCCGACTTCCGCACCATCACGCGGGCGCAGACGCTGCCCGCCCCCACGGACCTGGACGGCGACCTGTTCCGGACCGCCATGGCCCTGTTCACCGCCCACTGGAACGGGAGCGCGGTGCGGCTGGTCGGCGTGCGCGCCAGCGGCCTGGAGCGCCGCCCCGGACAAATGGACCTGCTCGACGGCGAGCGCCGTCAGAAATGGCATAAAGCGCTGGAGGCCGCCGACCGCGTGCGCGGCCGCTTCGGATTCGATGCCGTGCAGTTGGCCGGCGGAATGGCGGGCAGCCGCAAACCGAAATCGACCACCGGCGAGGAATAGAAAGACCGGGAGTGGGACGCAGAGAAACGCAGATATACGCAGATCTGGTCTGCGTTGATCGGCGTGCATCGGCGTCCAATATTGAAATGGCGCTACAGGAGGAACGGAAAGAGAAGGTTGCGCGGGTGGTGCGGCGGTTGCGCGAGAGCGGCTTCCAGACCTACCTGGTGGGCGGCTGTGTGCGCGACCTGTTGCTGGGGCGCGAACCGGCCGACTACGACGTGGCCACCGGCGCCCTGCCGGACCAGGTGGTCGGTCTGTTTTTGCGTACCCAGACGGTGGGCGCCCAGTTCGGCGTCGTTTTGGTTTACGAGGACGGCGAGGAGATCGCCGTCGCCACGTTTCGCAGCGATGCGCCCTACCTGGACGGCCGGCATCCGCAGCAAGTCCTTTACACCCAGGACCCGCGGCATGACGTGCAGCGGCGGGACTTCACCATCAACGGGCTTCTGTTCGATCCCCTGGCGCCGGACCTGGGGCCCGGTTTCAGGGTGTCGGCGTCGGCCGAACCCGCTCTGTACCATGAAGAACGTGTGATCGATTACGTGGGAGGGATTGCCGACCTCCGGGCCGGCATCATCCGGGCCATTGGCCAGCCGGAACACCGCTTTGCCGAGGACCGCCTGCGGATGCTGCGGGCCGTCCGCTTCGCCGCGCGCTTCGGTTTCCGGATCGAGCAGAGGACCTGGGAGGCGATCGCCCGGCTGCACGGCGGCATCCTGCAGGTGAGCCGGGAGAGGATTCGCGACGAGGTGCTGCGCATTCTTACCGAGGGCGGCGCCCGCCGCGGCTTCGAGCTGCTGGACCAGAGCGGCCTGCTGGGGGACCTGCTGCCCGAGGTGGCGGCGCTGCAGGGCGTCGAGCAGCCGCCCGAGTTCCACCCGGAGGGCGACGTCTGGAGGCACACGCTCATCATGCTGGGCCAAATGAAAAACCCGTCGCCGGAGCTGGCCCTCGGCGTTCTGCTGCACGACATCGGCAAACCGCCCACCTTCCGGCTGGCCGACCGCATCCGCTTCGACAACCACGCGCCCATCGGCGCGCGCATGGCCGAGGCGGTCTGCGAGCGGCTGCGGCTCGCGCGCCGCCAGACCGAGCAGGTGACCTCGCTGGTGGCCAATCATCTGCGCTTCAAGGACGTGACCCAGATGCGGCCGGCCAAACTCAAGCGCTTTCTGCAGATGGAGCGCTTCGACGAGCACCTGGAGCTGCATCGCCTGGACTGCGTCGGCAGTCACGGCGGCCTGGGCAACTACGACTTCGTGAAGAAGAAGCTCGAGGAAACCCCGGCCGAGGAAATCCGGCCGGCGCCGCTGATCACCGGGAGTGATTTGATCGCCGAGGGCTACGTGCCCGGTCCGCACTTCAAGACCATGTTGCAGGCCGTCGAGGAAGCTCAACTGGATGGGGAAATCCACTCGCGGGAAGAAGCGCTGGAATTGCTCCGCCGCCGCTTCCCGCCGGACCGATAGGCAAAGGCATCCCCCGTTCACCACAAAGCCACGAAGAACACAAAGAACACGAAGGCAGCCACTTTGTGTCCCTTCGTGCTCTTCGTGCCTTTTTGGTGAAGCGCTGCGGAGGCTGTAGCCTGCAGCCGCCACCTGCGCTATACTCCGCACGGAAGGAGACAGGAATGGCACGCAGCGTGAACAGAGTGATCTTGCTGGGCAACCTGGGCAAGGATGCGGAGCTGGCCTACCTGCCCTCCGGTCAGGCGGTGGCGAAATTCACTATGGCCACCAACCGCGCTGTCAAGGACAAGAACGGCGAATGGCAGGACGAGGCCGACTGGCATAATGTCGTACTTTGGCGCGAACAGGCCGAGCGGCTGACGCAGTATCTGACCAAAGGGCAGAAGATCTATCTTGAGGGAAGGATCAAGTATCGGACCTGGGAGGGCAAGGATGGCGCCAAGCACAATGCCACCGACATCATCGCGGATCGGGTTGTCTTCGTGACGGGCCGCGGAGCCGATGAAGGCGCGCAGGCCGGCGCACGGCCCGCGGCGGCTCAGAGCCCGGCTCGTCCGGCTGCCGCCCCAGCGGCCGCCCCGACGCCTGCCGCAGGCCAGGAGGAGGGCCTGTCACCGGACATAACAGACGAGGATATTCCTTTCTAAGCCTCGACTAATCTGCAAGTTGACCAACCACAGGGTACTGCTTCGCCCGGCCCGAGCGCGGGACCAAAGTTCGCACACCGGGGGATCAGCAGGACCCTTTACTTTCGCTTTTCCTTCGCTATAATGGGCTGAGGCCAGCT
>JAPKYU010000081.1 GCA_026394175.1 Acidobacteriota bacterium
CGGCAAGGTGCGGAACTTGTAAATCATGAACCGCCGCCCATTGCAGCCCACTCGCTCCTGGGCGAAGAACACCGGCGCGCCGGAAGTGCACCGGATGGCCAAAGCGATGGCGACCGCGAGCGGAGCACCCAGCACCAGGGCGGCCAGGGAGAGAATAATGTCGATGCCACGTTTGACCAGGCGATAGGGGAGGCGGCCGACAGCCCAGGCGTCTTCCTTCCGTGTCTCCGAAGAAGAGCGGACGCAAACCGCCAAGAACAAACCTCCGAGGAGACCCGTGGACTCCGACCCTCCGAAAGCCAGCCGAATCGTGGAACAGCACGCCGGCCCACAACTCGGCTCAGGATCCATCTGCTTTTTGCTTGACCAGGTAACAAAATTTTACAATATATGCACTGGCAAGGGAAATCAACGGGTTCCTGATGAATCGAGAAGAGTCATGCGGTTAGCGGCGGCGGCGGGGACACCTGCCTTTTGGGCGGTCGCCGTTGTGTTGGTTGTGGTGCCCCTGGCGCTGGCGCCGGGTCTGCAGTCGTTCGATATCACTCCGAAATTGCTGGCGCTGCTGGCCGGAGCGTGCGCGGCATGGTTGGCGCTGGCCGCCGAGGGGCGCTGGTCGGCATTCAGAAGGCAGCCCGCCTTTTTTCTCTCGCTGGCCGGCTTGGCCGCGGTGGGCTTGCTGGCTCATTTCCTTGCGCGCGACCGGGTGATCTCATTGGCCGGCAGCGAATGGCGCAGGATGGGTCTGCCGGCGTGGCTGGGGTGCCTGGCCCTGGCCGCCGCCATACCCTCGGTGATCGGGGAAGATGGTTCGCGCCGCCGCCGTCTGGTCTCCGTCGTGGTTCTCACCACCGTCGGCTCCGCTGCCTATGGCGTCGCGCAGTACCTGGGCCACGACCCCTGGATCGACCGTGCGCTGTATCATGTTGGCGAAGGCGAGTGGCAAATCGT
This sequence comes from Acidobacteriota bacterium, assembly GCA_026394175.1. Classification (GTDB taxonomy): domain Bacteria; phylum Acidobacteriota; class Terriglobia; order JAJPHL01; family JAPKYU01; genus JAPKYU01. The sequence continues at coordinate 952 of JAPKYU010000081.1, forward strand.
ACGCCCGCCTTCGACGCTGGGCTACGTCAGCTACTTCGCCGCGTTCGTGCTGCCGGCCATGTTTGCGGCCGCAGGCCTGGCGTTGTCCGCTGCGGTGATGCGCGCCCGCTTGGTTTGGGGGGCATCGGCGGCAGCCCTGGCGCTGGCACTATTGATCAGCGGCAGCCGTGGCGCATGGCTGGGGGCCACAGCCGGCCTCATCGTGTTGCTGGCGGGCCTCGACCGCCGCCGGGCGCTTCTGCTCGGCCTGCTGGCCGTGAGCACCCTGGGCACGCTGTTCGTTCTGTCCCCGCCGGGACCCCCTCGTCGCAGCCGTCTACGTTGGTTCGTGGAAGAGCCCGGCGGCGGCGCGCGAAGATTGATTTGGCGGGACTCGCTGCGCATGGTGCGCGCCTACCCGTTGGCCGGCGTCGGCCACGACGCCTTCGGACGGACTTTCCCCGCCTTTGAGTCGCTGCAACTCGCGCAAGAGAAGCCCGACGAGTACGTCGAATCGCCGCACAATATTTTTCTGGATTATTTGACCACCGGAGGCTTGCCGGCGCTCTTGCTGTTCGTCCTGTTGATCGGGACGGCGGTGCGTAACTACGCAGTTGCCTCGCGGGTTCCTGGTTCGACGGACAGCAGAATCGACGCGGCGCTGTTGGCGGGATTGACTGCCGGACTGGTAGCCGCCCAGTTCATTGTCGAGACCATCCCGACCCGACTGCATTTGTTGGCATTCGCTGCCCTTTCCGTTTCCGCGCCGCTGGTCGAGCCCAGGCGGCGCTCGCGGTGGGCCGTGGCGGTGCTGGCGGTCGCGGCACTGGTTCCAGTCCTGGTCTTCGGGACGCGGTTGGTTCGCGCCGACCGCTTCATGTTCCAGGCGCTTCAAGCAGCCGGCCGCGGCGACGTGAACGGCGCCCTGCAGGCCGCCCGGGACGCGCATCACGCTTTCCCATGGACAGGCACCTATGCGTTTGCCTATTCCCGGCTGTTGGGCAAGGCAGCGGCCGGCGCGAATCTGCCCCCTGAACAGCGCGGACTGCTAATGGCCATGGGCGAAGAAGCTGCGGGCTCGGCAGTACCCCATAGCACTCGGCCGGCACTGCTTCAGGTTCATATGGCGACCCTGCAGGTGCTGCAGGGGAAGGTGCAGGAAGCCGGGGTGACGTTGGAAGCGGCCATCGTGGCTGCTCCAGCCTGGTACCGTCCGCGCTGGCTTCTTGCTGTTTTGTTGTCTTCGCGAGGGAAGCACCTGGAGGCCGCCGCGCAGGCCAAGGCGGCCATGGAGCGCGGCGCACGCAAGTACCCGGAAATCGCCGCCCAGTGTCTGCAAATCGAGCGCGTGCCGGCCAAATGACCGTTCGGTGACCTTTCTTATTGCTTTCCCCCCCGGTTGGCATAATCATGCTTGTGGGGGGTCCAGAGTATGCGCACCCTTCCTGCAGTTGTGCTGGGCCTGTGTTTGACCGGCCTGTTTCCTGGTTGTCTGTTGGCGCAGGCCCCCACCCTGCCGGCGAATTCGGTCGTCAACGGAGCGAGCTTTCGGCCGGCGACCGATCCGAACGGCGCGATTGCGCCCGGCTCGCTGATCGCCATCTTTGGATCGAACCTGGCCAGCGCCACTCAGTCGGCCCTGAGTGTGCCTCTTTCCACGACGTTGCTCGATACCAGCGTGACATTCAACGATATTCCCGCGCCGCTGTTTTTTGTCTCCGCCGGCCAGGTGAACGCACAGGTGCCTTATGAAGTAGCGACGGGCGCGGGGACTGTTTCGGTCCAGGTCAAGAAGGGCAGCCAGGCCAGCGCAGTGCAAGCGACAAAGATCGCGGCCGTGTCGCCCGGCATTTTCACCCTCAACCAGCAAGGTACGGGCGCCGGCGCCATTCTCCACGCCAACACGCCCACTGTGGTAAGCACTACAGCCCCAGCACAGCCGGGGGAGTTCCTCTCCATTTTTTGCACGGGATTGGGGCCGCTAAAAGCGACCGTAAAATCCGGCGACTTCCCGCCGGTCCCGCCGCCTGAAACGCTGAGCACGCCGCTGGTCAACATCGGCAATCTGCCTGCCCTGGTGACTTACTCGGGCTTGGCGCCATGTTGCGTGGCCCTGTACCAGGTGAACGTGCAGGTACCCCAAGGGACGCCCTCCGGCGTCCAACCGCTCCAAATCATCATCAACGGCGTCCCCAGCAACCTCGTAACCATCGTGGTGAGATAGCGCGCGGTGGGTAGCGCCACGCCTTCATGCGCGAAGTGCGGCGGCTGAGGTCGGCAAGTACGGCGTCACTGTCAATATCGTGGCGCCGGGCCCCATTCAGACCGGATGGCTCACGCCCGACCAGGAGGCAGCCAGCCCTGCCGGCACTCCGCTGCGCCGTTGCGGCGCCCCCGAGGATGTCGCCGACGTCATCGTCTTCCTGGCCTCAGATCAGGCCCGCTGGCTCACGGGACAGCTCCTCTATGTCGGGGGAGGCTGGAGGATGCACCAGTAGTGTGCGGTGATGCCGGTGCGGGCAGCCGTGGACCGGGTTGACAAGCCCATCGGGGCCTGATACGGTCACGCCGTTTCGCCGGGAGGGCTTCTCATGACAATTAATCGCAGACACTTGCTCAAGACCGCGTCCTTCTCGGCCGTTGCCGCGGGCGCCGCGCGGGCCTCTGCCGAAAGTCATCCAGTGCGCTTGGGGGTGGTGGGTGTGGGGAACCGTGGAACGGCCCTGGCCAGGACGCTCCTCAAGATGCACGACATCGAAGTCAGAGCGGTCTGCGACGTGGACGCCAAAAATCTGGTTCGGGCGCAGGAACTCGTCGAAAAAGAGAGCGGGAAACGCCCGGAAGGCTACGGGCGAGGCCCCGAAGACTACCGCCGGTTGATGAGCCGCGACGACCTGGACGCGGTGGTGATTGCCACGCCGTGGCAGTGGCATACGCCCATGGCAGTGGCGGGGATGCGGGCCGGCAAATACGTGGCCGTAGAGGTGCCGGCGGCCATCACTCTGGAGCAGTGCTGGGAACTGGTCAACACCGTGGAGGAAACCCGGGTGCCCTGCATGATGCTGGAGAACTGGAGCTTTCGTCGCGACAACCTGGCCGTCCTGAACATGATTCGGCAAGGTCTTCTCGGCGAGATCGTTCACTGCCACTGCGCCCATTCGCACGACTGCATCGATCATTGGTTCTTCGACGGCAACGGCAACGACCGATGGCCGGCTGAATTCCTGGTAACGCGCAATGCCGACCAGTATCCGACGCATAGCCTGGGCCCGGTACTCAGTTGGATGGACATCAATTGTGGCGACTACTTCCAGTCGTTGACTTCAACCGCCACGGAGTCGCGAGGAATCAACGCCTACTTCGCGCGAAAGTTCGGCCCGGACCATCCCAATGCCCGGCGAGAATACGCGCAGGGGGACATCGTGACCTCGGTGGTCAGGACGCACAAGGGGAAGACAATCGTCATCAACTACGACATGCAATTGCCCCGTCCCTACGACAACCGATGGATGATCCAGGGGACGCTGGGTCTTTACGACGAGGATAAAGCCGCGGTTTACCTCACGGGCCGCAGCCCGAAGTACCATCAGTGGGAACCCTTTGCGCCCTACCAGGAGAGGCACGATCACCGCTGGTGGAAGGAACTGGCGCAGGCCTCCGGAGCGGCGGGGCACGGCGGCACGGATTACCTGGAGCTGGCGCTTTTCGTCGAGGCTGTTCGCAACCGGACGGGGACCCCCATCGACGTTTACGATTCCGCGGTGATGAGCGTGATCATTCCGCTTTCCGAGGAATCGATTCGGAAGGGAGGCGCGCCCGTCGCCTGTCCGGACTTCACTCGCGGCAAATGGCGGCACAAGAAGCCGGCGTTTGGACTGAAGACATGAAAACAGGCCGGGAAACGTCTTGCGGGCCTGTTGCCGGCGGGACGCCAGCGGTACAACAAGCCTAGCGGCGCAGGGCGGCCAGGCGGGCGCGGATGAATTCCGAGTCGCCAAACTTCAGCGCCTCTTCATACTCGCGGACGGCGGCGCCGAAATCCTGCAATTCCTCGTACAGCACGGCCAGTTGCAGACGGGGGCCGGCGCCGCTGGAGGCCAGGCCGGCCGCCAGGCGGAAATGGCGGAACTTCTCCGCATAGTCGCGGCCTTCCTGCTCGGGCAGCACCTGGAAGGCAACGGCGGAAGAGGCCAGTTCTTCGTTCCCCCTCATGGCCGCCACCCGCAGGCGAAAGGTCTCGCCGGCGGCCAAGGCCTTGCCGGCAGGCAACTCGATGCCGGTCCCGGCCACCGCGGCTTCCCAGAGGCGGCGGCCGTCGCGTGTTTCCACGGCCACCTGATACAGCTTGGCGCCCCCCAGTTCGCTCCACCGGAAGGTCGGCGCCGGCAGAGTGCGGGTGCCCACGCCGGGCGAGAGGATGGTCAGCTCGTTCTGGAGCTCGCGAACGCTCATGGCGCCGACCTGCTGCTTGCTGGCCAGGGCGACGACCGCGCGGGGCACGGAGCAAAAGCGGACGGAGGCGGTGCTGACCTGGCCCGTGGTCCTGGCTTCCCCGCCCCGAAAGACCACGGCGCTGTTGGGCGTCAGCCGGATGGAGAGCAAGCGGGGGCAAAACAGCAGGGAGGCGGCGCCGTCGGGGCCGGCGGTGACCTCGCTGCCCTCGTGCAGCACGTCGGCCAGCATGGCCGGGCGCACGCGGGGCTTTCCGGCCGGCGCGCCGCCGGCGGCGGGCGTTGCCAGGGTCACCTTGCCCTGCACCTGGGTAATCATGCCCACCGCTTGCGCGCTGTCTGCCTGCGGCGCCGCCGCGGCTTGCGGCGCGCCCGGCGGCGCCTGCCCGGCCCGCGCTGCCCAGCCCCAGCCGAGCAGCGCGGCCAGCAGCAGCACGGCGGTGGCAGTGGCCTGCCGGCCGCTCCCCACGCGGAACAAGCGCATGGCGCGGCTCACCCCTTTCAGCGGCTGTTCGCCCACGTCTTCGGCATCGGGCACCTCGCCGATGGCGCGCAGGGTGCTCTCGGAAATCAGGATGCAGGCCGGAGAAGTCCGAAAGAACTCCTTGGTGGCCGACTCGACGCGCGAGGCCACGTTGCCCGTGTCGCCCAGCGCCGTGTATTCGATCTTTCGCTCGGAACCAAC
>JAPKYU010000423.1 GCA_026394175.1 Acidobacteriota bacterium
AGGCGTTCGCCGGGCGGCAGTCGGAAGTCGAACTGTCGCCGGTGGTTGAAGGCGTGGCGGTGGAGGCTGAATCGCGCGAGGCGCTGGACGTGCTGGCGGTCGACCTGGCCACCGACCGGGCGGTGCGCGACACCGCTGTCGAGGGCATCCGCTCGGTGCGCGACATGCTTCTGCTGCTGACCGACCCCGGTTCGCTGCTGGTCGGGTGCCGCTTCGCCGCGCGCCACCGGCTGCGGCCGGGCAGCGTGGTTTCGCTCATCGTCAACGACCGGCGGCGCGCCTTCCGCGTGCGCGGCATTCTGAGCGAAACCGGGCCGGGCGCCGCGCTGGCCGGCAACATCGCGGTCATGGACATTGCCGCCGGCCAGCTTCTGTTCGGGCGGCTGGGGCGGCTGGACCGCATCGACCTGGTCGTCCCTGCCGAGCAACTCGACGACGCGCGCCGCCGGCTGGCGCCGCTGCTGCCGCCCGGGGTCAAGCTCGAGCGGTCCCAGGCGCGCGGCGAGCAAGTCGAGAAGATGTTGCGCGCCTTCCGGCTGAACCTTTCCGCGCTCAGCCTGGTGTCGCTGATCGTCGGCGCCTTTCTCATTTACAACACGGTGGCCGTTTCCGTGGTGCGCCGGCGGCCGGAAGTGGGCGCGCTACGGGCTGTCGGTGCGACCCGCGGCCGCGTCATGCGGCTGTTTCTGGCGGAGGCTGTTCTGCTGGGCCTGGCCGGCTCGGCGCTGGGAATTGGCGTGGGCCGGCTGCTGGCCAACCAGGCGCTGGCCTTGGTGGCCGGCACGGTCAACAGCTTGTGGTTCCCGCTGGTTCCTTCGCCGGTCCATCTCGATTGGCGGCTGGCGGCGGTGGCGCTGGCCATTGGGGCTGGTGTCGCGTTGCTGTCGGCGGTGCTGCCGGCCCGCGAAGCGGCCGCGGTGGAACCGGCGCAGGCGGTGCGCCGGGGCGCTCATGAGCACCTGCGGCAACTGCGCCGCAATCGCGACGCCGCGGCCGGGCTGGTAGCCCTGGTGGCGGCCTACGGGCTGGCCCGCCTGCCCGCGCTCGACTCCCGCCCGCTGTTTGGCTATGGCGCGGCGATTCTGTTGGTCGGCGGATTCGCGCTGCTGATGCCGCTGGCCATGACCGGGCTGTCGCGGGTGGCCTCGGCGGCGCTGGGCCGCATGAACAGCGTGGCGGGACTGCTGGCCGCGCGCAGCCTGTCGGCCTCGCTGGGGCGCGCCTCGGTGCTGGCCATGGCCCTGGCTACGGCCATCGCCATGATGGCCAGCGTGGCCATCATGGTCACCAGTTTTCGCCGCACCGTCGATTTCTGGGCCGCACAAACGTTCCGCGCCGACCTGTTCATCCGGTCCGCGGGCGCATCCGGCGGCCGCCTGCCCCAGGCCACCATCGATCCCCTGGCCATCCAGGCCATCGCCGCCACCCCCGGCGTTGCGGCCGTCGATGCCTTCCGCGCGGTCGAAATCACCTTTCGCGGCAACCCCGCCTTTGTGGCCTGCGGCGACTGGGATGTGCTGCAGCGACCGCGGCTACGCGGTGATGGACCGCTCCGACTGGCTGCGCTACGGCGGCGGCCCGGAAGCCACCAGTCTCGCCGTCTACCTCCAGCCCGGCGCCGACGCCGAACGCGTCCGCCAGACACTGTCGCAGCGCACAGCCAGCCGGGCTTTGCTCATTACGCTGAACCGGGAACTGAAGGCCAACGTGATGCGCATCTTCGACCGCACCTTTGCCATCACCTGGGTGCTGGAAGCCATCGCCATCGCGGTGGCGGTGCTGGGTATCGCCAACGCGCTGCTGGCGCTGGTGCTGGAGCGCCGCAGGGACTTGGGCATCCTGCGCTACCTGGGAGCTTCCGGCCGGCAACTGCGCCGCCTGGTGGTGTTCGAAGCGGCGCTGCTCGGCCTGCTGGCCTGCGCCGCCGGCCTGCTGCTCGGTGTCGCTTTGTCGCTGGTGCTGATCTACGTGATCAACCGGCAATCATTCGGCTGGACCATCCAGTTCTCTCTTCCGGTTGGGTTTCTGGCGCTGGCCACGCTGGCGATTTACGCGGTCACCTGTCTGAGCGCGCTGTTTCCGGCGCGCCAGGCGGCGCGCATCGACCCCGTCGACGCCGTGCTGGTGGAGTAGCGTCCGGAATCAGACGCGCAATGTTCATTCGATGGCGATGGTGACGGTGTTGGATGTTGCGCCGCCGATGGAGAGCACCACGGAAACAGTGTCGCCGGTGGGGGCGCTTGGGGGAATCTGGGCGTTGACTTGATAGAGGCCCACAAAGCCGGGCGCCAGTCCCGAGAAGGTGACGGTGGCCTGCGCGCCGCCGATCAAGACACCGGGCTTGGTGGGCGCCTCTGACAGCGGATTGCTGGCGGCGGGCGCGCCGGTTCGAGGCGTGTTGCTGACGGGTCCCAGGCCGATGCAGTAAATCGAAATGTCCTCGCCGCGGCGCGCCGGGCGCGTTGCCCGGCCGCTGATTGAGCCACGGGCGGCCGCGATCTCTTGGGTGGACGTTAGAATCGCGCCCTGCCCGCGCCCCGTTGAGTTTGTGGAGAAGACGGCGGGGCTTAGCGAACTGACGGGCACGGTCGCGGTCACCGACGTCCCGCCGGCAGTCAGGGTGAGCGCGGCCGACGTCCGGCCCTGCACTTCCCACGGCACCTGGAAATTGATCTGCGCCGGAGAAACAAAAAAGAGGGGGGCGGAGAATCCCTCCATCTGCAGGCTGGCGCCCGCCAGCGTGGTGGGCAGAGGCGTACCGCTTGCCAGGGCGGTGCTGGATGCCAGGCCGGTGCCGAACAGCGAGGCGATCATGCCCGGCGCCAGGGGCGCGGCGAAGCTGGCGCCGTTCACCACGCCGTTGGCGGCGAACACCGGGCGCAGGGGCTCGCCGAGATCGAGCGTGGCGGTGAGCTGCGCGCGGTTGCCGGTGGCCAGCGCGAAGTTGCGCTCCATCTGCTGGCGCCTGGTGTTCACCCAGCCGATCTCCTCGTCGGTGGCCCGGAGCGTGCTCCGCTCCATCAGCACGAACATCACCTTGAAGCCCTTTTGACTGTCCTTGTATGCAGGGACGCGCGGCCCCAGCGCGTCGATCACCTGCTGGATCACCACGTTCTTCCGCGTGCCCCGGTACGTGCCCGCCGGGGTGTAGTACTCGGGGCCCAGGGCCGGATTCGAGTTCTCGATATAAAACCAGGGCTCGACTTCCTCCGGCGCGGCCAGCCCCATCAGGTACAGCTCGTGCCACGTGAAGCCGTAGTAGGGCGCGGGGCTCGGCGCCGTAAAGCTTCCGTCCCCGTTGTCCTTGAAGCGCGTCCCTCCCATCACCGACGAATCGCCCGTGCTCAGGACGGGGAAGGCGGCCGGCATGTGCACATACTGGGCCGGGTGCGCGGTCAGCGGGTTCAGTACCGAGCTGCTGGCGCCACTCTCCATGATGCGCAAAAAGTACAGCCAGTAATGCGAGAATTCGTGGATCAGCGTGTGGCCGTTGTCGATGGTGGCGGTGATCCGGTTCATCTGCGTCACGTTGGTCGATTTCGGCCGGTTCAGGTAGGGGGCGGGGAAGACGCCACTGGCGCTGGCCCGCCCGCCCGTCGAATAGGCGCTGGCGCCGGAGATGATGGTGTTTGTATAGAAGCTCTGGAAAATCGCGATGCCGTCAAGGTCTCCGTCCTTCAGCCCGTAGGCCTCCCGCATCTGCTGCCACACGCGGACGACATCGACGGCCGGCAGCGTGTAAGTGCCGAACAGCGGTGCCGAAAGCACCGCCGCGCCGGGCAGGGAGCTGAAAGCCGTCTCCAGGTCGGCAGTGTGAGCGCCCAGGTTCACGGTTCCCGTCACGCTGTCGCTGGCGCCGGAATAGGAAGAAGCGAGCCGCACGCTGATGGAAGCGGAAGAGAGCGGCACCGCGCTTTCCATGACCCACACGGTGAACCCGTGCTCTTCGATCGTGGCCGCCGGCCGGTTGGGGATCGACAGCCACCGGTATCCGCCGCGATTGATGGCCAGCGAAAATGACCTGGCCGCCCGCGTCACCGTGTCCGTCAACGTGAGCGAGTAGGTGATGTCGCTGGTGGGAAGAGAGGCGGCGGCGGTGAGCGTGCCCTTTACCGTCACCTGGAATTCCAGCAGATCGGTGCCGGCCACCCGCGCGGCGCGCACCGACTGGATGTCGAGCAGGTCGCGGAGCGCCGGGTCGGTCGTGGTTCCGGATACGTCGCCTGCGGGGTCGGCGAGCGTAGCCGATTGCAGCAACGACTGGCGCCGCGCTTCCTGCCCGGAACTGACCGCGATGTCGCCGAACACCGGGGCCCGCTTGTAGGAGAACAGGATGTTCCCGTTCGAATACAGCCGCGCCTGGATGTCGGTGCCCAGTTCGTTGGTCAGGTCGTCGCCGTTTTGCGCCGAGCGCCAGGTAATCAGCAGCGAATCGCTGCTCTCCTTCACGAACAGGTAGCGGGAGCGCTGGCCGCGGGTGGTGTGCAGCAGCGGCGCAATCACGCCCTGCAGGCCGAACAGGTCGGCTGCGTCATATTCATAGATGGTGCCGACGGTGGTGACCTCCGAGATCGCGGGCGGCGACAGGAAAATCCCGCGATAGGTGGAGAGATAAACACGGTTGACGGTCTGTCCAAGAAACGGAAAATTGAAGTACGTGAGCGTATAGGCGCGGTATTGGGCATCCGCGGTGCTGCCGGACGACGGGAACGCATAGAACAGCGTGCCCGGACTCGGATCATAGTTCAGCGGCTGCTTGGCGACGGTGAAGGTATCATCGACGTTGCGCGTGAACAGCAGCGAGCTGTTCTGCAGGTCGAACGGCCGATCGAAGGGGGCGTTGGTGGAATCCGTCTCCAGCAGATAGACGCCGTTGACCACGCGGATGGCGTGCGGGCGCGTTTGCGCCATTGGTGCGAGCCGCTGGGCCTCGCGGGCCAGCACCCAGCGGTGCAGTTCCTCGACCTGCGCGTCGGTGGCCGGGCCGGTGCCGCAGGGAAGGGCGTTTGGCTCCTGGCCGGCGCCTGGAGAAGACACAATCAGCGGAAAAAGGACAACCCAGCGCCAGAAAAGAGCCCTTACCCGCATGACTGTTGCAAGATAGCACAACCGCCGCCGGGAAGGCCACGGCTGGCGACCGGCGGCCTACTTCGCCGGGCGGCCAAACTGTGCAGCGGCCTCCTGCCATTTCAACAGCGGGGGAAACACGCTCCAGTCTCGGCGGCGCGGTTGTAGAAGCGGACGTAGCGGTCGCTGAGCGAGACGTGTTCGCGGGCCGCCTCCTTCCCGCCGGCGCGCCTCTGTTGCAGGGCCATCCGCGTGAATCCGCGTAATCCGCGGATCATTTCCGGTCCCGGCATTACTGTGCTGTAATGGAAAGAGCATGATTGAACGAGAGCTTTCGCTGTGGTTTCTGCGCGTGGTGGAGGAGGCCGCCATCGAGGCGGCGAAAACCATGGGCATGGGCGACCGCGAATTGGCCGACCGTGCGGCGGTCGAAGCCATGCGCCGCGTCATGGACACGGTGCCCATGAACGGCACCGTGGTCATCGGCGAGGGCGAGCGGGACGAGGCGCCGATGCTGTTCATCGGCGAGAAAGTGGGGCGGGGCAGCGAGGAGTCGCCGGAGGTGGATATCGCCGTGGATCCGCTGGAGGGCACCAACCTCTGCGCCACCGGCGCCGCCAACGCCATCACCGTCATCGCCGCCAGCGAAAAAGGCGGACTGCTGCACGCCCCCGACTGCTACATGGAGAAGATCATCGTTGGGCCGGAGGGGCGCGGGGCCATGGACCTGGATGCGCCGGTCAAGGACAATCTCCGCCGGCTGGCCCGGCACCTGGACCGCGAGGTGAAGGACCTGGTGGTGGTGGTGCTGGAGCGGCCCCGGCACCAGAAGCTGATTGCCGACATTCGCGCGGCCGGCGCCCGCATCCGCCTGATCGGTGACGGCGACCTCTCGGCCGGCATCTCCGCGGCGGTTCATGGCACCGGCGTGCACGCGGTCATGGGAAGCGGCGGCGCGCCGGAGGGCGTGCTGACGGCGGCCGCCCTCCGCTGCCTGAACGGCGATATGCTGGCCCGCTTGGTGATCGACACCCCCGAATTGCGCGAGCGCGTCCAGCAGATGGGCATCCCAGACCCCGAGATGGTATTCACCTCGAAAGAGCTGGCGCCGGGCCGCCACCTGCTGTTTGCCGCCACCGGAGTCACTGACGGCAACCTGCTGCGCGGCGTGCGCTTTTTCGGCGACGGCATCCGCACCCACAGCCTGGTGCTCACGCAGGCGGCGGGCAAAGTCCGTTTCGTCGACAGCATTCACCTGGATCGCCGCTCTGAGGTGAGCATCCGCCTGTAGCCGGGTGCCAGGCGCCAGGCGCCAGGCGGCGAACACGGCGGCCGGCGACTTTGGACTTTGGACCTTGGACTTTGGACTATTGAATGTGGCTGCGGCTGACCATCTTTGTTGCCTTCCTGGCCGGCCTGGCACCCGGCCAGGACACGTTGTTCCGGCCGGCGCTGCCGGGGTACGAGTTCGAGTTTCCTCGCGATCACTTCTCCCACCCCGAATTCAAAACCGAGTGGTGGTACTACACGGGGAATCTGCGGGCCGCTGATGGCGCGGCATTCGGCTTTGAGCTGGTCTTTTTTCGCGAAGCGGTCCCGAACCCATTCGGCAACCCTTCGCGCTGGAAAACGGACCAACTCTACATTGCCCATCTGGCGGTTACCGACCTGCGCGACGACCGCTTCGCATACGCGCAGCGGATGCGCCGCGGGGCTCTGGATCTGGCCGGGGCGACGGTCGTGCCGGGGTATCAGCCGGGCCGGGCGGCTGAGAAATCGAAATCCGAAATCCACAATCCGCAATATGCAATGCGGGTGTGGATCGGCGACTGGAGCGCGTCCATGGCCGCCGCGGTCCACCGCTTGAACGCGCGGGCCAAGCACATCGCGGTACGGCTCGACTTGGTACCGCTGAAACCGCCGGTCATCCACGGGCGCGACGGCGTCACTCCCACGGGGCCGGGCGTGGGCAACGCCTCGCATTACTATTCCCTCACCCGGCTGCAGGCCACCGGCACCATTCACTCCGCGGGCAGGGACTATGCGGTCACGGGGCTGGCCTGGATGGATCACGAGTTTACCAGTAACGTGCCGGGTCCCTTGCAGAAGGGTTGGGATTGGTTCTGCCTGCAGTTCGACGACGGGTCGGAGCTGATGCTGTACCGGTTGAGGCGGCCGGACGGCAGCACCGATCCCTACTCGGCCGGCACCTACCAACCGCCGGAGGGCCCGCCCCTCCCGCTGGAGCCGGCCCAGTTCCGGCTGCAGCCGCGCCCGGCCAGCACATGGGAGAGTCCGCATAGCGGCGGCCGCTACCCGCTCCAGTGGCAATTGCAGATCCCTGTCCTGGAGATCGAGCTGGACGTGACTGCCGCCATGGCAAGACAGGAGTTGATCACCAACGAAACCGCCGGCGTCACGTACTGGGAGGGAGCAGCCCGTGCCACGGGCCAGAAAGGGGGCAAGACCACGGTTGCCAGCGGCTACCTGGAGATGACCGGCTACGCGCCTTCCCGGGCCTGGCCGCGGTGAAAAGGTCCAAAGGTCGAGATCACCCTTGGACCTGTTTGAGGGCATTGACAGCTTCTCGAAATTGCACCTAGAATTTTTAATTCGGCATTTTTGAAGAGCCGCGGTGGATGTGCCCCGGAGAGCACAGGGCCCATGGACAAGAAAAAGCTGGAGTACTACAAGAAGCGGTTGGAGAACAAGCAGGCAGAGCTGGAAGGCATCGTCAGCCGCACCGAGCATGATGGGCGCACGGCGGACGAGGAAACTCCGCAGGATCTGGCGGACAAGGCCGCCACTTCCTACAACAAGGAGTTCCTCTTCAGCCAGAGCAACCATGACCGGTTCCTGCTCCAGCTTGTCACCGAAGCGCTGGGCCGGGTCGAGCAGGGCACATTCGGCGAGTGTGTGGCCTGCGGCGGCGAGGTGCGGCAGAAGCGCCTGGAGGCGGTGCCCTGGGCGCGGCACTGCATGCCTTGCCAGGAGAAGCAAGAGCAGGGCGCGCTGTAAGCAGGCTACAGACTGCAGGCCAGAGGCTTCAGCCTGTAGCCTGTAGCCTGTAGGCTGCAGCCTGTAGCTTGGTTGTTGATGCTTGCGGAAACCGAGTCAGCCGATCTTTCTCGCAGCCCTTCCCCGGGGCTTTCCCACTTCTTTCATTCGCTGTTTTCGCTTTTCTTCCCCGACATCTGCCGGGTCTGCGAGGAGCCTCTGGAGCGGTTCACGCGCGTGCCGGTGTGCCGGGCGTGCCTGGAGGGCCTGCGCGGCCTGCCGGCCCGCGCCGGAATCTGTGAGGGTTGCGGCCTGCCACTGGCCGCGGCCGGCGGGCCCTGCCGTCAATGCCAGAAGGGTGATTACGAATTCGAGCAGGCGCGCTCGTTCGGCGCCTACGACGGAGTGCTGCGGGAAGTCCTGCACCTGTTCAAGTACCGGGGTATGACCCCGCTGGCCGCGCCGCTGGCGGCGCGCATGGCCGAAGTTCTGAAGCGCGAGTGGGCCCCGGACCGGTTTGAGGCGCTGGTCGCCGTGCCGCTGGCTCGCGGCCGTGAACGGGAGCGGGGTTACAACCAGGCGGCGCTGCTGGCCCGGGAACTGGGCCGGCAATGCGGCCTGCCGGTGCTGGAGAACGTCTGCCGGCGCGTCCGTGCCACTCCGCCGCAGACCGGGCTCACGCGGGCGCAGCGCCTGGAGAATTTGCGCGGGGCGTTCGCTCCCGGGCCGCGCGCGGCGTTGCTGGCCGCCCGCCGCATCCTGCTCATCGATGACGTGTTCACCACCGGCGCCACGCTCAGCGCCTGTATCCGCGTGCTCCGCAAGGCCGGGGCCGAGAGCGTTTGCGCGCTGACCGTGGCCCGCACACTGGCCGGCTAGCCAGTTACGGTGCCGCGGATTAGCGGACGAAGGGAGATCACCATGATCAGAAATCTGCTGGTTCTTGTTTTGTTGGCGGGCGCCGTGTGGGCGCAGCAGCGCGCCGGCGACACCGTGAAGACCTCTGAGGGCGACTTGCGCATCACGCCCTTGAACCACGCCGCGTTGCTGCTGGAATTCGGCGGCAAGGCCATCTATGTGGATCCCACCGGCCAGGCCAAGTACGACGGCTTGCCCAAGGCCGATCTGGTCCTGCTGACCGACATCCACGGCGACCACCTGGCTCCCAAGATCATCGCCGATCTGAAGAAGCCGGGCACGGCCGTCATCGGACCGCCGGCCGTCAAGGAAAAGCTTCCGGAGACCGATGCGGTCGCCAACGGCGAGAGCAAGACGTGGGAGGGCATTCGCATCGAGGCCGTTGCCGCCTACAACATCGAGCGTGGCCCGAAGCCCGGCGTCAAGTACCACGAAAAAGGGCGGGGCAACGGCTACCTGCTGGCGCTCGGCGGGAAGCGTGTCTATATCGCCGGGGATACGGAATGCACCCCGGAGATGAAGGCGCTGAAGAGCATCGACGTGGCCTTCCTTCCCATGAACCTGCCCTATACCATGCCGGTGGAAGAGGCCGCGGCCTGCGTGAAGGTCTTCCAGCCCAAGATCGTGTATCCGTACCACTATCGCGGGTCCGACCTGAAAGCCTTCGAGAGCGCTTTGAAAGGCCAGCCGGTTGAAGTGCGCCTGCGTGAGTGGTATTAATGCTATAGTGCGGGGAGTTGGCGGCTTGCAGGCTGCGTGGGAACCGGTTGCGTCGCCAGATTCAGCATTTCTGAAGCGAGGGTGCGCTCGTGGCAACCAAGTACCAAATCAAGCCGAATAACGCGGAGCAACCGGGGCTCTTCGAGGGGGTGCGGCCACCACGCTTGCTGGTGGTGCCTCCGAACGCCCACGATTACGACCTCGCCGCCCTGTTTGACAGAGGAGCGGGACGCTCCGCGCTCATCGCGGGCGACAGCCGCCGGATCCTGGCTAAGATGCCCGAACGAGCGTTCCATGTTTGTGTAACCTCACCACCGTATTGGTCCCTGCGTAACTACAACATCGAGGGACAGATCGGCCTGGAGTCGTCACTCGATGACTACGTCCGCAGTCTCGTCGAGGTGTTTGAGGGAGTGCGCCGTGTTTTGAAAGACGATGGAACGCTTTGGCTGAACATCGGCGACTCATATACGTCGGGCGGAAGGACCTGGCGGGCGGCGGACAAGAAGAACCCGATTCGAGCGATGGATGTCCGTCCGCCTACGCCGAACGGTCTGAAACCGAAAGACCTGATAGGCGTCCCATGGCGGCTCGCCTTCGCGTTGCAGTCAGCGGGTTGGTATCTGCGTGCGGACATCGTCTGGAACAAGCCGAATTGCCAACCGGAGAGCGTGAAGGACCGCCCCACCCGCTGCCACGAGTATGTTTTTCTGTTCAGCAAATCAGAGCGTTACTTCTACGATTCCAAGGCTGTTCGGGGGCCAAACGACCGCAATTTCAGGACGGTTTGGGACATCTGGACACAGGCCTACCCCGAAGCGCATTTTGCGACCTTCCCAACTCAGTTGGTTGAGCTCT
>JAPKYU010000636.1 GCA_026394175.1 Acidobacteriota bacterium
TCTTTGTGTCTTGGTGTCGTGGTGGTGTAACTTTCGAACAATGAGAATCACGCTGGAGGACGGACGCACGGGTCTGCCGGTCGCGGTGCCCGCTGGGGCCACGGTGCTGGACGCGCGGCAGGCGCCGGGGCTGCCGGACGAAACGGCGGCGCTGCGCGCGGCGCTGCGCGCGCCGCTCGGCGCGGCGCCGCTGGCCGAGTCGGTGCGCGCCGCGGACCGCGTAGCCATCGTCTTCCCCGACATCACCCGGCCCATGCCGCGCCAGCGCGTGCTTTCCGTGCTGCTCGATGAGCTGCGGCACGTCCCGCGCCAGAACATCACGCTGATTAACGCCGTTGGCACGCATCGCCCCAACACCCGCGAGGAACTGGAAGCCATGCTGGGCCGGGAAATCCTGGACGCCTATCGCGTGGTGCAGCACGACCCGCGCGCCGAGGCGGGGATGCGGCCGGTGGGCGTCAGCTCGTTTGGCAACCCGGTGCGCGTCAACGCCGGCTTCCTCGATGCGGAGGTAAAGATCCTCACCGGTTTCATCGAGCCGCATTTCTTTGCCGGCTTCTCGGGCGGGCCGAAGGCCGTGCTGCTGGGCATGGCCGCCTTCGACAACATCCTGCGCAACCATTCCGCGGCCATGATCGCCAACCCGCTGGCCACCTACGCCTCGACCGACGGCAATCCGATTTACGAGGAGATGAAGCAAATCGCGGAAATGGTGGGACCGTGCTTCGCGCTGAACGTCACCCTGAACCGCGCGCGGCAGATCACCGGCGTTTTCGCCGGCGACGTCTTCCAGGCGCACCGCCGTGGCGCCGACTTTGCCCGCTCGGTTTCGCTGCAAAAGGTGGAGGCGCCGTTTGACGTGGTGGTGACGACCAATTCCGGGTTTCCGCTGGACTTGAACCTCTACCAGGCGGTGAAGGGCATGGACACGGCGGCGCGCATCCTGAAGCCGGGCGGCGCCGTGGTGATGGCGGCCGAGTGCTCGCACGGCGTCCCGCCCGAGGGCAATTTCCGCGAGCTGCTGCGCGCCCGCTCTTCCCCGCGTGAGCTGCTGGAGATGATCGAGCGCTTCGAGACGCCCATCCAGGACCAGTGGCAGGTGCAGATCCTGGCGCGGATCCTGATGAGGACCCGTGTCTATTTCTATTCCTCGCTGCCGGAGGAGGAAGTGCGCGGGGCAAGCCTCATTCCGACCGGCAACATCGCGGAAACGGTCCAATCGTTGCTGGCCTCGGCCGGCCCCGGCGCGCGCCTGGCGGTCATCCCCGAGGGCCCGCAGGTCATCCCCTGCCTGCCGTAAGAACCATCCGCAGATTACGCAGATTCCCGCAGATTATCTCCCGATCAATCTGCGTCATCTGCGAAATCCGCGGAATCTGCGGCTGGCCCTCCGTGGTAAGCTAGCGCTACTCGGAGGTTGTGGTGCGCGAACTGAGCCGCCGCCAGATGTTGCGATTATCCGGATCGGCCGCCGCGGGCGCCTGGCTATCGCCCGCGCTGCTGCGGGCCGCAAGTCCGCCGGTCGCTCCGGTGGCCATCACACGCTGCCGCGGCTATGGCAAGGAGATGGCCGCCGCCCTCGATGATCTGTTCCAGAAGCTGGGCGGCCTCAAGCCCCTGGTCGGCGGCAAGACCGTGGCCATCAAGATCAACCTGACCGGCGGGGTGCGCCCGGTGCTGGGCGGCCGCTCGGCCGGCCAGACCTATCACGTCCATCCGGACCTTATCCTGGCTTGTTGCCAGGCGTTCGCCAGGGCGGGCGCCAAACGCATCCGGTTGCTCGAAGGCTGGCCTCCCCCGGTATCGGCCGAGAAGTTTCTCGGAGAATGCGGTTGGAACCTGCGGGCGCTCAAAGCCGCCGGCAACGTGGAGTGGGAGAACACCAACAACCGCGGCGCCGCCAAGCAGTACTCGCCGCTGAAGGTGCGCCACGCCGGCTACATCTATCCGTCCTTTGCCGTGAACCACTCTTACGAGGACGCCGATTTCTTCGTCAGCGGCACCTCGGTGGAGAGATGGGCGGCCATGACGGATTTGGAGGAGGAAGAAGGTCTGGAGTACCTGCATCGCAGGCTGACCGCCTCCGGTATCATCAGGAAGCTCGAGACTCTGGGGGCGAAAGAGGGCGATACGGTGGCTATCAGGGCCTTGCGGTTCGCTTTTGTGCCGGAAGCGCTCTCCA
>JAPKYU010000580.1 GCA_026394175.1 Acidobacteriota bacterium
GCCGTCGCTGCGGAATGAGGTTCCGGCGTAGAACGTTTGAAACGCGCCGGGGGTGGTCGGGAACGTAGCCGACTGGGTCCAGCCAACGACATACGCATTTCCGGCAGCGTCAACCGCGATATCGGCGGCATCGTCCTCGCCGCCCCCGCCGAGGAAGGTGGAATAGATAAGCGCCGAGCCCGAGGCGTTCAGCTTACTCACGAACGCGTCCTTGCAATTGTCGAAGTAAGCCGTGATGCTGCCGCCGCCGCCCAAGATAATCTGAACGCAACTGCCCCCGCCGTACGCAGCCTGGAGAGCGCCTGCCGTCACTGGGAACTGCGCCGATGCGGCAGCGCCCGCCACGTATGCGTTGCCGGCGGAATCGACCGCGATTCCGTACGCTGTGTCGTCGTTGTCGGAACCGAGGAACGTCGAGTAGACGACCGATCCGGACGCGGACAGCTTTGTGACGAAGGCGTCGGGGCAGGAGAATTTGGCGTTGTACGGACCGCAGCTTCCGCCGCCGTACTTTGTGTTCAGGGCCCCGGCGGTGGTCGGAAACTCGGTCGAGTTGCTGCCTCCCGCTACATAGGCTGCACCGGAAGAATCGACAGCGATCCCCAGACCCTGGTCGACGTTCTTCCCGCCCAGATAGGTGGAATAGACCAGCGCGTTGCCCGTCGCATTCAGCTTGGTCACGAAGGCATCGGCACTGCCTCCCCCAAACGCCGCTTGCGAGGCGCCCTGGGTGACTGGGTAGTTGGACGACAGGGTCCATCCGGTGATGTATGCGTTGCCGTCGCGATCCACGGCGATCGCCGACGTGGAAACGGAGTCCTCCGCCGACCCGCCCAGATACGTGGCGTAGACGGGTGTGCCCGAGGCATTCAACTTCATGACGAAAACGTCGGTGTTGCCCCCGCGCGCTGCCTGCCAGGGGCTGGCGGTTGGGAAGTCGATCGAAGTCGTGCGCCCGGCCACGTAGACATTGCCGGCGCTGTCCATGGCGATTGCCCACGCCGTGTCCGTTGAACTCCCGCCGATGTACGTCGAATAGCTCAGGATCGGATCGATCACCACTGGGCGGCGGTTATCGTAGGCGCCCAGTTCGAAAGCGATCTCGTTGCCCGCTCGCACGCTGTAACGGCCGGCCACGAGCTGCCGCCGGCCTTCAATGTCCTGGTACACCAGCGGCCGCTGCAACCGCAGATGGCCGCCCGCGAGCTGAAGCGCGATCCCGCCCTCGCCGTCGCTTTCCAGGCGCCGCGCGCCTTCCACGCGGAGGGCGATCGCCTTGTAGCTGGCCCCGGGCGCCACTACAAGATCGTGCTCCAGGCGGCCCTGGCTCCCGTAGTAGACCAGATCTACGCCCGGATAGATTTCTTCGCACTTCACCCTCCGGAAAGTGCGGACGCCGGCCACGAATTTCGAGCGGTCGTTTCCGATGAAGTAGTTTGCCGTTCCGGGCAACTCTTCGGCCCCCGAGATGCGCGCGCCGCGGTTCGTACCCGTGAAGCGGATGCGCACGGTCTCAGCATGGCGTGGGCGGGCCCCATGGTAACCGGCCGACAGGCGCGGTGGACCGGCCTCGCGTTCTGCCAGCGCCAGCGTGAGCAAGTCGGGCGCAAGGAAAAGTGTGTATCCGCTCCCGCGCGCCACGAACTTCACGCTATTGTCTGTTTGCCCTTGGTTGGCCTCGAACACCAGCGGCAGGGTGGCCACGCTGACCGGCCGCGGCGCTTTCGGACTTTGCGCAACTGAAACACCCGGAAGCTGCGGCGTTCCGGCGATAATCACTGTCGCGATCGGACAAAGACTGGTTATCAGGGCGATAGCCGCAACATCGTGCCACATGAAGCGGGCGCGGAAATAAAATCTTGGCGACATAACTCCACCTTCCGGATGAGGAAAAGTCTGTTGGCTTGGGAGAAAGCGAAATGGAAGGACAGCGCGAACACTCCCCCGTTGGTCCACAGTAACGCCGGCCCTCAAGCATCACTTCCCCAGCTTCTAGCCAAAATAGCGCAGCAACCTTGGGGACGGCGGGATATTCCCATAATCGTGTGCCACCTGTCAACGCGTCCTGGTGAACGGTCTAGCCCGCCTCCACGTCTCTTGATTCACGCCGATTGGTTTTCCTAATGTTGTACCGCTGGCGCCTGCCCCGGCTTGCCGTGGGTCTCGCTTGCCCGATTCGGGCCGGCAGGCCCTAATGACTTGCGGTCGCCGTATGGTACCGGCGAGCCCGAATTCGGGCGAGACGCCCAATCTCACTTAATTTTGGGTCTTCAGCCGCGTAGCGGCGACTGAACTTAGCCCAGCGTTTCAACGCTGGGTTTTGAGAGGCAAGGGGTTAGAGTCCCGGAGGGACGACTGAAGCGATTCGAATTGCTCGCTTTCAGCCGTGCCTACGGCACTTCACCCGCTGCGACTTGGTTCCCAACCTTGAAAGGCTGGGCTAAGGTCAGTCGCGCCTACGGCGCTCGATTCGCCAGAATTAAGTGCCATTGGGCGAGACGCCGGCGCTACATCCGGCGCGCGAGACGCGCGCTCACCCTTTTCATGGTTACTGGGTGGTCGCCGCGGCGACCATGGACGACTGCTATAAAAAGGGGCTGGCTTCAATGG
The DNA here is from genome assembly GCA_026394175.1 of Acidobacteriota bacterium. GTDB lineage: Bacteria > Acidobacteriota > Terriglobia > JAJPHL01 > JAPKYU01 > JAPKYU01. The sequence continues at coordinate 2,611 of JAPKYU010000580.1, forward strand.
GGCCGCGGCCACGTGGCCGCGGAAATGTGAAACCGGGATGGTCGTTGAGTCTGAGTGCCATAGCTTCAATGGGGCCGCGGCCACGTGGCCGCGGAAAT
>JAPKYU010000047.1 GCA_026394175.1 Acidobacteriota bacterium
GCTACCACGGATGGGCCGCGTGCCGCGTCTCAGCGTTCAGCGCGCGCCTGGTCGCGCGGGATTCGCCCGTGCCCCACCTGGAGTACGAAGCCACCATCAGCCACGGCATCAAGCAGGCCCAGGCGGGATAGTAGGCAGTAAGCCCTCCCGCTCAGTTAAGAGTTAAGAGTTAAGAGTTTGGCTGCTCCAGAATTGATGCCTCTTAACTCTTAACTCTTAACTCTTAACTCATAACTTTTCATGGACAATTCGGCCATCAACCATGGTGAGCGCGGCCTGGATCTGGCGGATGCGGTCTTCGGGGCACGTCAGCAGATCGTCGGACAGAACCACCAGGTCGGCCAGCTTGCCCGGCTCCAGGCTTCCGCGCGTTTTTTCCTCAAACAAGGCGAAGGCCGCATTGCGGGTAAACAGCCGCAAGGCGTCCTCCCGGCTGATTCGCTGCTCGGCGTGCATCACCGTGCCGGCTTCGGTCTTCCGGGTGACCGCGATCCAGATGGCCTGGAAGGGATTGAACGGATTGTTGGCGGCAAACGAGTCGTAGCCGATCATGTGATCGCTGCCGCCGGCGACCAGCACGCCGCCTTCCTGCCAGGCCTTCAACGGCAGGAACAGGCTCATCACCTTATCGTCGAACACCTTGGCCAGCATCGGCGAGTCCTTGTAGAGCCAGGCGGGCTGGGCGTCCATGATGACGCCCAGTTCACGGCAGCGGCGGATGGAACGCTGGTCGGGGAAGTTCCCGTGGGTGATCAGCATGCGGCTGGCGGCCACGGGGCGGACCGCGTTGGCCTTTTCGTAGGCCTCCAGGAGCGCGTCCATGGCCCCCCCGCCCACCGAATGCGCGGTGAACTGCCAGCCCAGCCGATGCGCGGCCAGCACGATGCGGGCCAGTTTCTCGGCCGGGATGTTGAGCAGGCCGCGGAACTCCGGGTTCTCATGGCCGTACAGGGTCCTGGCAAACGGGCCGTAGGGCTGGCGCTGGTAGGCGGTGCCGATGGTCATGCCACCGTCCAGCGTCACCTTCAGCGTGTTGATCTTCAGCCACTCGTCGCCGCTGTTCGGTTTCCAGGGCAGGGACTGGATTTGCCGCTCCACCTCCTCGACCGGCTGGGTGGCGTCGAAACGGATGGTGACGTGCAGCCGCGCGTTCATGCGCGCCGTTTTGCGGAAGGTTTCGAACATCCGCACGTCGTCCAGCGTCGCGGCGCGCTCCGTGGTGGTGGTGATTCCCACCTCGTTGTAGCGCTTGAAAATGGCCGCCAGGCCTTCGAGCTTCTCCTGCTCGGTGTAGGCGGAACGCTCGCTTGGCGCTTTCAGCAGCGACGCGGCCCCGCGCAGGATGCCGTTGGGCTCGCCTTTGGCGTCCTTGCCGATTTCGCCGGTGGCCGGCGGCCTGGTGTCGCGCGTGATCCCCGCCTGCTTGAGGGCGTAGCCGTTGACCACCACCGTGTAGCTGGCGTCGTACAGGACAGGGTTATTGGGTGAGACCGGATCGAAGTCGGCGCGGGTCGGCATGCGGTGCTCGGCCAGCCGGGTCGGGAAAGTGCGCGGCACGAAGATCCATTCTCCCGGCCCCAGTTTCGCGGCCTGCTCGCGGATGTAGGCCTGCATGTCGGCGATGGAGTGAATGCGGGGCAGCGGGCCGCGGAGCTCGCTCAATCCGGCGCTGAGCGCATGGGCGTGCGCGTCGATGAGGCCCGCGATCACGGCGCGGCCGCGCAGGTCGATCCGGCGCGCGCCGGCGCCCGCCTTTTTCAGCATTTCCTCGTTGGTTCCCACCGCCAGGATCCTGTTCCCGCGAACGGCGATTGCCTGGCAGATGCGGAACGAATCGTCGGCTGTGATGACCTTGCCGTTGTGCAGCACGATGGTTTGCGGCTGCTGCGCCATCGTGGTTGCCAACGCGGAGACGAAGAAAGCGACGAGAGAAGCAATCCGGTACGCCATGTCGCGGATTCTACCACCGAAGCAAGGCCGGCAGGCAGAACGCAGTAGGCAGGAGGCAGGAGGCGGGACGCGGCAGGCGGGAGGCAGAAAGCAGTCCGTGTTCCTGCCGACTGCTTACTGCCTACTGCTTACCGCCTCCGGTGTTTTCATACCACTTCACATTGCCGCTGGAAGCGCCAATGGCGACGATATCGGGGCGGCCATCGCTGTTCACATCGACGATCACGCAACCGGACGCGGCCATGTCGCCTTCGTCGAGCGGGATGCGGCGCCATTGGCGGCCGTCCGCATCTTCGGCAAAGTAAGCATACAAACTGCTTCCCTTGCCGCGATAGCCGGCGACGATTTCGTCACGGCCGTCGCCGTTCAGGTCTCCGCAGGCCAGAGCGTGGCCGTTATTGAAGCCGGCGTCCAGCACCTGGCGGCTCCACGGTTTCGCTGCCGTCTCGAGGTAGACGGCCACCTGGTTGCCGTGCCAGGGCTCGATGGTGGCGATGAAGCGGCGCTTGCCCAGGCGCCCGAGGCACACTTCGCTGGCGCCGGTGCGCGGCGTGGCGGGCTGAGAGGCCGGCGTCGCAGGCTGCGCCGCTGCCGCGCCGCCATCACCCAGCAACGTTTTCGACCATTTCATGCCAGCCGCCCGTCCGCTGGATTGAAACAGGTAGACGCCCTCGGCGCTGGCCGTCAGCAGGCTGTCACGCTTGTCGCCATCCCAGCGGACCACGGCGAAGCCGTGCAACAGCCGCAGCGTTTCGTCGATCACGTGGCGCTGCCACTTGCCGCCTTCGCGCTGGTACCACACGAAGGGAGCAGGCACCGCGTAGTCGGGAGCTTTCGCGCCGTAGCCGAGCAACGGAGCGTTCACCAGCTCGAGCTGGCCGTCTCCGTCCAGGTCCGCCCATTTCAGCCGGTGAGAGGTGGGGATGGCGTCGATCTCCTCCGGCACCCATTCGCCGCTGTCGGCTGGCGGGCGGTGCAGGAGCCAGACGCGCCCGCCGCTGGTGGAGTTGCTCAGGGCAAAGTCGGTGGCCAGCGCGATTTCTCTCGCTCCGCTGACGGGCGCCAGGCTGATCGGGTCGGGAAGGGAAGTAATGATCGGGTGTTCCTTCCACCCGGGGTTTTCGTACCAAACGACGCGCCCGGTCCGCGTGGAAAGAGCCAGGATATCGGGCCGCCCGTCGCCATTCATGTCGGCGACCGCAATCTGGTACCCGTCGGGCAGCTTGCCGACCAAATGTGGCTCGAATTGGGGCATCGAAGCCAGCAGTGTTGTCATGAGCATGATTCCGATTGCAACGGACACGTTTAATTCCTCGCTTGAATCTGTTTACCACCAAGACACGAAGACACCAAGCGATAAGGAGCGCGGCAACCGGGGCGCGCGGCATACGGCGCCGCAAACTTGCCGGACCGGCGCGAGATGACTACAATGTAATCACATGGCCACAACAACGCGCATTGTTCGTATCGGGAACTCCAGGGGTATTCGCATCCCGAAGGCGCTGCTGGATCAGGCACAACTGCCCGAGGAGGTCGAGCTCCACGCCGAGCGTGGGCGGCTCGTGGTGAAAGCGTCGCGGGGGCCTCGCTTTGGGTGGACCGACGCGGCCAGGGTCATGCATGCGCGCGGCGAAGACCGGCTCCTTGATGAACCGACGTCTCCCGTGCCTTCTTCTTTGTGACTTCGCGCCTTCGAGTCTTCGTGTTGAGATTCGACACTTCACCAGGCGTCGCAATTCCCGGCACACCTGCTATCATCATGCCGTATGGCGCTTTCGCCGGTGACGACGGCCGACTTCCTGGTGATTGGCTGCGGCGTCGCCGGCTTGCGCGCAGCCGTGGAGTTGGGTTCCGTCGGCCGGGTGACGGTGTTGGCCAAAGACCGGCTGTCGGAATCGGCCAGCGAGTATGCCCAGGGCGGCGTGGCGGTGGCCCTGAGCGACGAAGACCAGGTGGGGCTGCACCGCGACGATACCCTGCGGGCCGGCGATGAGCTCTGCAGCAAGCAGGCCGTGGACGTACTGGTGGGCGAAGGCCCCCGCTACATCCAGGAACTGATTCAATGGGGTACGCAGTTTGACCGCGCGGGCAGCAAGCTGGCCTTTACCCGCGAGGGCGCGCACAGCCGCTCGCGCGTGCTGCACGCCCAGGGCGATTCCACCGGCCGGGAGATCACCCGCGCGCTGTTCGCCCGGGCCGCGGCGGTGGGCGAGCACATCGTTTTCCACTCCTTCGCCTCCACCGTGGACCTGGTGGTGGACGGGGACCGCGTCTGCGGCGCTGTTGTCTACGACGAGCAGGAGCAGGCCCTGAAGAGCATCCTGGCGGGCGGAGTGCTTCTGGCCACCGGCGGCCTGGGCCACGTCTACGCCGACTCCACCAATCCCGAGGTGGCCACCGGTGACGGCGCGGCCATTGCCTACCGGGCCGGCGCCCAACTCAGCGACATGGAGTTCGTGCAGTTCCACCCCACGGCGCTGTATCTGAAGGGGGCGCCGCGCTTCCTGCTGTCGGAGGCCTTGCGCGGGGAAGGCGCGGTGTTGCGCAATGCGGACATGGCCCGCTTCATGTCGCACTATCATTCCCAGGCCGAACTGGCGCCGCGCGACATCGTTTCCCGCGCCATCGTTTCGGAAATGCAGCGGACCGGCGCTGAATTCGTGTTCCTGGACCTGACGCACCTGGACGCCGAATTTCTGCAGAAGCGCTTCCCGCGCATCTACAACACCTGCCTGCAATACAACATCGACCTGGCCACGGAGATGGTCCCGGTGCGGCCGGCCGCGCACTACGCCATGGGCGGCGTGGCCACCGACCTGGAGGGACGGACATCGCTGGCCGGGCTCTATGCGGCCGGGGAAGTGGCCTGCACCGGGGTGCACGGCGCCAACCGGCTGGCGTCGAATTCCTTGCTGGAGGGCCTCGTTTTCGGCGCCCGCGCCGGGAAGGCGATGCTGGCCGAATCGCCTCCCCGGCCGCGCGCCTGCCCGGAGCCCCGGATGCCGGTGTGCGCGCCGGATCCGGAGGGCGGGTGCCGCCAGTTGCGCCAACTGATGTCCAAGCATGCCGGAATCATTCGTTCCGGCAAGCAACTGCGGGAACTGGCCGAGCAACTGGCGCGATGGTCGGCCGAACCGCTGGGGATGGCCGCTGGAGCGCACGGCGCGGGGGCACAGAAGTGTTTGGTCCACAAGGCCGCCGGCCAACGCGCCGGCGAGGGGCCTCCGATTCGCCAGGCCTTCGAATTCCGCAACATGCTCATCGTCAGTGAATTGATCGCCCAATCGGCGGCCGCCCGCGAGGAGAGCCGCGGCGCCCATTACCGTTCCGATTTTCCGTTCAAGGTCGATCGGTTTCAGAAGCATTCCTATATTGGCCCGGGAATGAAGGTGTCCTTCCGTTGAGAAGAACAGGCTGTAGGCTGGAGGGTGTAGGCTGTAGGCTGTGGGCGCGGCTGAAGGCTCTCCACGCCGGACAGGAGAGCGGCGGCCCACAGCCTACAGCCTACAGCCTACAGCCCGCCTTCCTGCTGGCGCCGGCGCTTTTCTTGTTGGTCACGCCTCTTGAGCCGGGCGCTCCCCTCAACGCGCTCTGGACCTTCCCGGCCGTGCTGTTGGCTTCGCTGCTGCTGGCGTGGGCCGCCGAGTCGGCGCAGTTCTTCGTGGCCCAGGGTCTGGCGTTGGCGTTGCTGGCCTGGCTGCAAACCGCTCCGGAATTTGCCGTCGAGGCGGTGATCGCCTGGAAGCAGCGCACCGACCTGATGATCGCCAACCTCACCGGCGCGCTGCGGTTGCTGACCGGCCTCGGTTGGCCGATGATCTACTTCACGGCCGCCGTCGTACACCGCCGCCGGAGCCGCAAGCCGCTGCAGGCCATTAAACTGGACCGCGAACACGCCATTGAGGTGGTGGCGCTGATCCCGCCCATCTTCTATTTCTGTTTTGTCTGGTGGAAGTCGCGGCTGGAGTTGTACGACGGCCTGGTCCTTGCCGGCTTTTACTCGCTGTATCTCGGGATCGTCCGGAAGATGCCGCACCGGGAGGAGGAGTCGATCGAGGAGCTGGAGCTGGTTCCGCGCAAGATCATGCAGACGCGGCCGCCGTTCCGCTCCATCATCATCCTGGGCCTGTTCGCCGCCGGCGGCGTGCTGATCTGCGCCGTGGCCGAGCCCTTTCTGGCCAGCATGCTGGCCATTTCGCTGAGCCTGGGCGTGCCTTCCTTCGTGTTCGTCCAGTGGGTGGCGCCCTTCCTGTCGGAATTTCCCGAGAAAGTGTCCGCCTTCTACTGGGCGCGCACGGTGAGCAAGGCGCCGGTGGCCCTGATGAACATGGTCAGCTCGAACATCAACCAGTGGACCATGCTGCCCGCCCTGCTGCCGGTGGTCTATTCGATCAGCCTGGGCCGCGTGGCCGCCATCCCCTTTGGCGGCCGCCAGGAACTGGAGATCCTGATGACCATTGGGCAGGCGCTGGTGGCCATGATGCTGTTGATGAACATGAACCTGGCCTGGTGGGAAGCCGGCGGGCTGTTCCTGCTCTGGGCCTTCCAGTTCGCGCTCTCCCCGTTCCAGAGGTTCGAGTGGGTCAATGCGCTGGTCACCGCCGCTTACTTCGGCTGGTTCGCGGTGGAAGTCGTTAAGATCGCGGCCGGCCGGCGCAACTGGCGCGCCATCCGTATCTTCGTGCAGTTGTTGCACCACAAAGACACTAAAAACTGAAAGGTTCACAAAGGTCTTTCTCAGTGTTCCTTCGTGTTCTTTCTGTCTTTGTGGTGAATCACTTCCGCTTGGCCAGGGCGTCGATTGTGCCCAGCACGATGCGGCCTACGGCCTGCAGGCTGCGGGCGCTCAGCTTGTCCAATGTGTCCTGCGCGGTGTGCCAAAAGGAATTGTCCGGCCCGTAGTTGAAGTCGATCAGATCGACTACGGGAACGCCGATGTTGGCGAAGGGCATGTGGTCGTCTTTGATGGCGGCTTGAAAATCACCGAAGACGCGGGAAAGGCCCTGGACCGCCGCCACCTCGCGCACCATCTCGTTCAGCCAGCCGGTGGAGTTCAGGTCGCGCAGCAGGTCCAGGTGGCGGTCGCCGATCATATCCACCAGGATGAGCGCGCTGATCTTGCGATGCTCCCCGGAATCGTGGAGCCGCTCGGCCAGGCGGCGGCTGCCGTAGAGCGAATCGTTCGCCGTCCATTCTCCGAAGGCTTCTTCGCCGTCGAAGAAGGCCAGCCAGACGCCGAGCGGGCCCTGCGGGGATTTCTTCAGGACGCGCGCCAGTTCCAGGAGCAATGCGGCGCTGGAGCCGCCGTCGTTGGCGCCCACGAAGCGGAACTGGGTGAAGTACTTGGTATCGTAGTGCCCGCCGACCATCACCGCGCGGTCCGAATTGCCGGGGAAGCGCACCAGGATATTGCGCATGGGGCGGGGGCCCAGCGGCGTGGCCGCCGTAAACGCGTCCACCTCCGGCTTGAGATCCAGCGCCCGAAGCTCCTTCAGGATGTACTGCTCGGCCTTCTCGTGGCCCGGCGTGCCGGGCACCCGCGGCCCGATGTGGCACAGCGCCGTAGCATGCTTGAGCGCCTGGGCCCCGGAGAAAGCGGCCCGGGCCGGTTGGGCGGCCGCCTGGCCTGAAACCGCAGCCCACAGCAGGCAAGCGGCGAGACCGAATCCGACGTCCAAAGTCCAAAGTCCATGCACGGCGCTGCGCCTTTCGGCGGCGCTTGGACCTTGGACCTTGGACTTTGGACCTTGGACCTTGGCCTCCGGACTTCGGACTGCAATCAACACGCGTCACCTATCCTTGCGCTTCGCGGCGCCGCCGCCGGCGCGTCACGATCCAGACCAGCCCCACGCCGACCAGGTACAGCGCCACCATCGGCATGGCGAAGATCATCATGTTGGTGACATCCGAGGTCGGTGTGATGACGGCCGCGACAATGAGTAATAGCGAACGGAATCTTACTCTGCGCAATCACATTCTGTGGCGTAACACCACACGCGTGGAACACGGGCAACTCGTCCTCCAAGATCTCCACAGGATCACCATAC
>JAPKYU010000268.1 GCA_026394175.1 Acidobacteriota bacterium
TGTAGGCTGTAGGCCGTAAGCTGTGGGATCCCACAGCCTACAGCCTAAACTCAGGCGGCTTCCAGCGCTTCCTCCGCGACCACTTCGAGCCGGCGGAAGTGCCTGCCTAGTTTATGCCGCAGTTTCAGGCGGGCGCGCATCAAGCGCGATTTGACGGCCGGCACCGACAGCCCCAGCCGCTGCGCGATCTGCTCGCTGGTGAAATCCTCCAGGTACTGGAGCAGCAGCACGGTGCGCAGCGCCGGCGTCAGCGTGTGAATCGCCTCCTGGATGATCTCGCGCGTTTCGGTCTTGGCGTAGCGCTGCTCGGGGTTGTCGCAGAAGTCGGCGATCTCCTGGATCACCACGTTGTCGTCGTCCAGCGACACCTGCTTGTGAGCCAGCCGCTTGCGAAGCTTGGTCAAGGCCTCGTTGACGGCGATGCGGGCCAGCCAGGTGTAAAAGCGGGAATCGCCGTGGAAGGTCTTCAGATTGGCATAGGCCTTCATGAAGGCTTCCTGCAGGGCGTCGGAGGCGTCTTCCTGGTTGCCGGTGATGCGCAGCGCCAGTCGGAAAATTTTGCGGTCGTACTGCTTGGCCAGCAGGGTAAAGGCCTCGGCGTCCCCGTGGCGCGCCGCCTGCAGGAGCCGGGTCTCCTCCTCGGGGATCGGCGATGGAGCGGGGAAGGGAATCACCTTAGCCTGGTGCTTGTGTGCGCCGGCCGGCGCCGGCTCAATGGCGCGGTTCGGTAACTGAGGCTCAGGACTGGGGAAAATCGCGATCTTCTTGCGGTTTGTGCGAGGCACAGTGGGGTGGACGTAAGCTGAGCGGGCGTGGGCAGTTCGGCCCATTTTTTCCTCCAGCGAATGAGTTTTCCGCGAAACCGCAACCGGGCCCATCTTTCCGGTTCGGGCTGCTCTCGGGTTGGTTCGTATCGCGGCTTGAGTGGCCTGTTTCAATTTCCCAATCCCCCTGGTTCGTTTGCTTCCCCTTGGCCTTGACCGTTGGACCTTCAGTAGCGCCAAAAAAACCGGTCCCAATCACGTTAGGTCAGCGGGTAAATGGCGACAAGCGGGGGAACCCCGAATGCAGGGGGGGAAATCCCCGACAAGAGGTGGGGGTTTACCTTAAGGAGCCTTGAGGGAAACTAGGGGGCTTACGGCCGATGGCCGACGGCTGACGGCGGGAAGCTGATGGGAAACCCGGGCCGCCAGTTGCCTACGGTTGCACCAGGCCGCGGCGGATGGCGTAGCGCACCAGGCCCGCGATCTCGTGGATGCCGAGCTTGTCCATGATGCGGGAGCGGTGTGACTCGGCGGTTTTCACGCTGATGCCCAGCAGGCTGGCGATCTCCTTGGTGGTCTGGCCTTCGGCAATCAACTGCAAGACCTGGCGCTCGCGCGGGCTGAGCGGGTCTTCCTGGGAATCGCTCTTGTTCACCAGGGCGGCGGCCAGCGCGCCGGAAACCTGCGGGCTCAGGTAGAGGCGGCCCTGGGAAACGTCGCGGATGGCCTGCACCAGGTCGGCCGCCGCCTGCGTCTTCAGCACGTAGCCTTTCACGCCGGCGCGCATAGCCTCCACGATATAGGGATCCTCGGTGTGCATGGTGAGCAGGATCAGCGCGGTGCGGGGACAAGACTGCTGAATCTCGCGGGCCGCGTCCAAACCGTTCAGCAGCGGCATGCTCAGGTCGAGCACGGCGATTTCCGGGCGGTGCTCGCGCGCCAGGCGCACCGCCTCCCGCCCGTCAGGAGCTTCGGCGATGACGGTGAACCCTTCGCGCTGCAGCAGGTCTTTCAGGCCCTGGCGCACGATCTGGTGGTCATCGGCAAGCAGGACTCGAATCGGCATGTGTCAGGTGCCAGCAATGCGGAGTGCGGAATGCGGAGTGCGGAATGCCGCACTCCGCACTCAGGTCTCCAGGGGAATCGTAACCAGCAACTCGGTGCCCCAGCCGGGGGCGGAGTTGATCTGCACGGTTCCGGAGAGGGTGCCGAGGCGCTCGCGAATCCCCGCCAGGCCGAAGCCGCGCTCGCCTTTCCGCTGCGCCACGGAGGAAACGTCGAACCCGACGCCATCGTCCCGCACCGAGCAGCGGGCCGCCGCCCCTTCCTTTTGCACCGAGACGCGCACGCGGGTGGCCTTGGCGTGCTTCACCACGTTGTTCAGGGCCTCGCGCACCACGCGATACAGCGCGGTCTCCACGCTGGGGGGCAGGCGCGAATCGCGGAACCCTTCGATGGTGATGGGCATTCCGGTTCGCTCCGAGATGCCCTGCGCCAGGTACTCCAGCGCGGGCACCAGCCCGACGTCGTCCAGCAAGGTGGGCCGCAACTCGTGCGACAGACGGCGCACCTCCTCGCGCGCCTGCTCCAGCAGCCGGCGCACGCCCTCCAGGCGCTCGCGCATTTCCGGCTGGGCGTCGGCCGCCGTCTTGTCCAGCTCGAGAAAGACGGCGGCCAGCAACTGGCCCGCTTCGTCGTGCAGCGCATGCGCGATGCGCTTGGCTTCCTCCTCCAGCGTCTCGTTGATCCTGCGCAGCGCGCTGTTCGACTCGCGGAAGGCGCGGTGGGTCATCTCGAACGGCGAGAGGCTTTCGATGAAGAAATCTTCCAGGGCCTTGATGATGCGGGCGCGCTCCTCGGCCGAAATGGGACGCGGCATCACCCGCCCGGCGCAGCGGCCGGCGCTGCGCCTTCGACCCATCTCCCGCCGCAATGCGAAACGCGGAGCACCCCGGCGTTCAATCTCTAAATGTACCACTAAACCCCCCGGCGGCGGATGGGGCCGGTGAGCGCCGGGAACGCGTCTTTTGCTACCATTGTTCTTGGCGACCCAGTGGCCCCGGCGTGGCCGGCTCTGTGGTAACGTATAGGATTATTCCTCAGGACAGATTCACGCATGGCAGAGATGATTCAAGTGACTTTCCCCGACGGGTCCTCCCAGCAGTACCCGAAGGGCACCACCGCGCTGGAAGTGGCGCGCTCGCTGGGCCCGCGGCTGGGCGATGCGGCGCTGGCCGCCCGCAGCAACGGCGACCTGATCGGTCTTCGGGAACCGATCGAGACTGACACCCAACTGCGCATCCTGACGGCCAGGGACCCGGAGGCCCTGGAAGTGTATCGGCATTCCAGCGCCCACCTGCTGGCCGCCGCGGTGCTGGAGTTGTTCCCCGAAACCAAGCTGGGCATCGGTCCCCCCACCGAGACGGGGTTCTTCTACGATTTTCAGCGGCCCACGCCGTTCACCGAGGAAGACCTGGAGAAAATCGAAGCCAAGATGCGGGAACTGGCCGGCCGCGACCTGCCCTACGAACGCCTCTGGCTGCCCCGCGAGGAAGGCTTGAAGAGGTTCCGGGAGATGGGCGAAGCGCTCAAGTGCGAGCTGGTCCAGGAGAAGACCGAGGGGGACCGCATCTCCGTCTACACGCTGGGCCCCAGGTTCCTGGACTTCTGCCGCGGCCCGCATGTGCCCTCCTCGGGCAGGATCAAGGCCTTCAAGCTGCTGTCCATCGCCGGCGCCTACTGGAAGGGCGACGAGCGCAACGCGCAGATGCAGCGCATCTATGGAACCAGCTTCTTCAGCCAGAAGGATCTGGACGAGTACCTGAAGCAGCTCGAAGAGGCGCGCAAGCGCGATCACCGCAAGCTGGGCCGCGAGCTGGACCTGTTCAGCATCC
>JAPKYU010000582.1 GCA_026394175.1 Acidobacteriota bacterium
AGGCGCGCTTTCCCTATGTCCGCCCCATGAGCTTTCGGCCCAGCCGCAGCCGGCTGGTGTACCGCGACTTCCCCGACGTGTATCACCCCGAATTCGAGCGCGACGCCGCCGACTACGCCGGCCAGTTGAAAGAGACGGCCGGCGATCCGGCCCTCATCGGCTACTTCCTGATGAACGAGCCCACCTGGGCGTTCTCGTCCGAGCTGCCGGCCGCCGGCATGCTGTACAACACGGAAGAGTGCGCCAGCCGCGGCGAGTTGTCCGGGTTCCTGAAGCGGAAGTACGCGGACGACGCCGCGCTCTCGGCTGGCTGGAAAATGCCGGCGGGCCTTGACAAGGTGGCAAAAGGGAAGTGGAGCGGCATCTTCAGCCCGGAAGCCGTGGCCGACCTGCGGGAATTCAGCGCGCGCATGGTGGAGCGCTACTTTGGGGCGCTCTCGCGGGCCTGCCGCCAGGCCGATCCCAACCACCTGAATCTGGGCATGCGCTGGGCCGGCGTTCCGCCCGCCTGGGCGGTGCAGGGGATGAAATCGTTCGACGTCTTCAGCCTGAACTGCTACCAGCAGAAGCTGCCGTTGGAGCAGGCCGAGAAGATCCACGCGGCGCTCGCGATGCCGGTGCTGGTGGGCGAATGGCACTTCGGCGCGCTCGATGTGGGCCTGCCGGCTTCCGGCATCGGCCACGTCAAGACCCAGGCGGACCGCGGCCGGGCCTACCGCATTTACCTGGAGGACGCCGCCGCCGATCCCTATTGCGTCGGCGTCCACTGGTTCACGCTATACGATCAGTCCGCCTTGGGGCGCTTCGACGGAGAGAACTACAACATCGGTTTTCTTGACATCTGCAATCGGCCGTACGCGGAGATGGCCAAGGCGGCCGTCTCCAGCCACGAGCGCATGTACTCGATTGCCGAGGGCCAGGCCAAGCCCTTCCAGGAGGCCCCGGAATACCTTCCGCGGGTGTACCTTTGACCTGCCCGCGCCGTTTGTCCTAGGGATTCGCCACGGATGAAGTCGCCGCGGCGACTTCATCCGTGGTGAGTTCTTTTCTGATACAGTGCTGCCCTGATGGAGGTTCGGCTTTCCAAATACGGCCAGGCATCGACCCGGCCTTCGCCGGCCAGCCGCATGATGTCGGAGTTTGCGGGCGACTTCCGCGACGGCGTGGATATCAACCTCGGTGTCGGCTACGTCAATGAAGACACCATCCCGGTGGCTTACCTGGCCGAGGCCATGGAGGCGGTGGCGGGCGACGGCGTCAAGTACCGGCAGGCATTCAACTACGGCAGCCCGGCCGGCTCCGCCAACCTCATCGCTTCGATCCGCCGCTTCCTGGTCGAGATGCGCATCGGCGGCCTGGACCAGGCCGCCATCGAAGGCAAGCTGTTGGCCATCGGCGCCTGCGGCGCAACCAGCCTGCTCGACGGCCTGGCCGACGTGATCGAGCGCGGCATCGTGGTCACCTCCGACCCCATGTACTACATCTACTCGGACGCGCTGGAGCGCAAGGGATTCGAGCTGCTTGCCGTCCCGGAAGACGCGGAGGGTATCAATCTAGAGGCCCTGGAACGCAAATTAAGGGCGCTGGGGGCCGCGGCCCAGCGCATCAGCTTCTTTTACACGGTCACGGTGAACAACCCGTCGTGCACCATTCTGTCGAACGCGCGGCGGCGGGCGCTGCTCCAGGCGGCATCGGCGCTGTCGCGGCAGCAGGGGCGTCTACGTGCTGGGGCCCGATGGTCCGCTGATGCGCGCGCTGGTGCAGAGGACCGCCGACCACGGTTTCAGCGCGCCGCTGTTCGTTCAGGAGATGTCCGGCTACCTGCTCGACCGCCGGATCGGGGAGCAGTTGCGGGCGGTGAATGCCGGCTATCGCCAGAAGGCGGTCGCCGTGCGCGAGGGGATTGAGCGGGATATTGGGCCGTTTTTGGAGGAGTGCCGGGGCGGCAGCGCGGGCTTTTACTATTACCTGACGTTCCGCGACATCGAGACCCACCCGCATTCAGCGTTGTTCCGGTTCCTCACCCGCACCACGGGCGATGCGGCGATTGACGGCCCCGATGGCGCGCGCCTGCCCCGCGTGATTTACATTCCAGGGGAATACTGCGTGCATCCCGCAGGCGATTTGGCCGCGGTTGGCAGGCGGCAGCTTCGCTTGTCTTATGGCTTTGAGGATGTACCGCAGATTCTGCGCGCCCTGGCCTTGATGCACCAGGCCGCCGTCTTCGCGCTTGCCGAGCGGCACCCAGAAACCATGAAAAGGGCGAGCGCGCGTCTCGCGCGCCGGATGTAGCGCCGGCGTCCCGCCGGTACCATACGGCGACCGCAAGCCATTATGGCTTACCGGCGGGACGCCCAATGCCACTTACTTTAGCTTGCTACTCGCGGGCCCCTGCGGCGCGATCCCGCGGAGCGGGATCAATAGGATAGCCAGGGGTAATCACCCCTGGTTCCAAGCGCATAACCGTTCAACCCTGAAAGGGTTGAAGAAAA
>JAPKYU010000161.1 GCA_026394175.1 Acidobacteriota bacterium
GATCCGCCTGCTACGGAGCAACCTTGAGCGGAAGCCCCGCTCTCGGCCGCGGGGGCGCTCCTACGGGCTCCAGGTCGAATACGCCGTCCGGCTGGTCGCCCGGACTCTCGACTTCCCCTGTGCGGAGCGCCTGCAGCCCGCCTTGGTCTCGACCGCCTCGAGCTTGGCCGCACACGGCGAACTGGAGCTCTCCGCAGACCTCTTAGAGCACCTGGAGCGGATCAGCATCTCCACGGTGGGGCGAATGGTCCAGCGTACACTTGCACCTGCGGCAAGTGCAGGTGTGCGCCGCGACGGCCACCAACCCCGCCTGGCCCGCACCCGCCCTTCGCCGCGCAATCCCTTGACCCGCTCGATCCCCGCTGGCCGCCTGCCGCGACAGCTGCCGGAGCCAGGGCATTTCGAAGTCGACTTGGTCCACCATGCTGGGGATACCACCGCCGGGCAGTACGTCCACACGCTCCAGTTGATCGATGTCGCCACCGGGTGGAGCGAACGGGTCGCCATCCTCGGTCGCAGTTTCACCGTCATGCACACCGTCCCGGCCCAGTACCTGCGCTCTGCCTGCACTGTGCCGCAGGCACACGTGGGCAGGTGTGTCCTTGCGGGAGGACGCCTTCGAACGCATCCTTGCCCGCTTGCCGTTCCCCATTCTGGAACTCCACCCCGACAACGGCGGCGAGTTCTTCAACCGCTTTCTCCTGACATACTGGAAGCAGGCGGTCCCCCACCTAACCCTGTCCCGCTCCCGCCCCTTCCACAAAAACGACAATCCCCTGGTCGAAGAGACGAGTCCGTGCGCTCGTCCACGGAAGAACGGCTCGCTCGTCCGCGGCTCCATTGGCTTCGCCCGCCTCGACACCGTCGCCCACACCAACCTGCTCAACCAGATCTACGACCGCATGTGGCTCCTGCACAACTTCTTCCACCCGGTCATGCGCCAGCAGGGTGATCCTGACCGAACCACCGTCCGCCACTACGACCGCCCAGTGCCCGCTTTCGACCGCCTATCTGCCACCGCCATGCTGCCACCCGAGCGCCAGGCGGCTCTGGCCAGCCTGCGCCTAGCCACCAATCCGTTCCAACTGCGCAACGAGGTTCACTCCCTCCTCGATCGCCTCGGCCACCTCCCGAATGCCAGGCCGGGAAAGCCCCAGGATGTCCACCGAACGCTCTTCAATCCCGCTCCGTACCTTCCAGAAGCCGCTGCTTCAGTAACATTATCAATTGACCGAACCATCACCGCTCGGTAACATTCTCATTTGACTTGACACGCGGCGGGAGCATGAGGGTGCTGAAATGGGCGCCGATGGATCGAGAAGAACTCCGGACCGGGGCTGTTTCCACGCCTTCGGAGCATTGCCCTGCGTGGAGCAGGCCCGTCCCTACGGCAACTTCTCGAGGATCTCCGCAGCCCGGTCGATCCTGGCAAGGACCACTTCCGGGCCGATGATCTCCATGCTCTCGATGAGCGGCGGGCTGACCGGCTGGCCGGTCACGGCGATACGTAGGAGGCCGAAGAGTTGCCCGGCGGAGAGGCCCATCTCCTCGGCCAGAGCTCGCAGGGGCGGCTCGGCCGACTCGAGCGTGATCTCGGGTAGAGAGCCCAGGACTGCCCGGGCCCGCCGGGCAGTCTCGGCCGACTGCTTGGCCGTCAGACCCTTGGCAACCAGCAAGGCGGGGTCGGGCTCGATCGTGGGTCGGAAGAAGAAGCCGGCGATGGCGACCGCGTCATCCAGGGTACGGATGCGTTCTTGGACCAGAGGCGCGATCCGCCGCAGGCGATCGTGGTCGGGCTCCAGTCCGGCGCCCTCGAAGAAGGGACGCAGGCGCCCCGCCAGGTCCTCGGGGGATAGGCTCCGGATGTACAGGCCGTTGAAGTGATCGAGCTTGGTGAAGTTGAT
>JAPKYU010000619.1 GCA_026394175.1 Acidobacteriota bacterium
CTGCAGGTCACTCGGCACGCCAGGGACCGGGGCGCCAGCGTGAGGCCACCGGGCAATCAGTTCTCGTGTGACGTTGACGGCATCCAGGAACTCGGAGCCGAGGCCGGGGCGACGCTCCTCGTACCATCGCGCGGCCTCTTCGAGTTCGTCGGCCGCTTCGCGCTCGACGCGGAACGGCTTGCTCACCGCTTTGGCAGCCTACCGGCGATGCGGCGGCACGTCTCTTCCCAGGGCTCACCGGCCGATTCACCATCGAGGACCCGCCGCGCACGCCTCTCGATTTCGGCTGCCCAGGCCGCCTCAACCTCGGCCGGATCGCCGGCTGGTCCGTCCAGGCTGGCGATGAGCTCAGCGGCTAAGTCCGCGCGCTCCTCCGACGGTAGGGCCAGCGCATCGCACAGCAGTTCTCGCGCTCGCTGCGTCATGGGGCCATTGTAGCACGCACGCGGGCCAGCCAGCCCTGGGCCAGTACCCGGGCCGCCAGGCGCCCGACCGCGGGAAGGCCTGCCAGCATCGAGATGGAAGCCGACTGCGGCAACGCGACAGCAAGCTGAAATGGGGCGCAGCAACCAGCACCTCTACAACCTTCCCGTGGTAAGATTCTCCCCTGATGCTGGAGACTTTTCTCATTCCTGAGCAGACGGTGGAGGCCAAGGGCGAGGCCACCGCGATTGCGCTGGGCGACGCGGCCGGACAGCGCTTCCTGGTGAGCCTGGAAATCAGCCGCGTCATCGAACAGGAATCCCTCAGCGTTTCCATCTGGGGCTCGGAGGATGGCAACGAGTGGGGGACCGCCCCGCTGGCCGCCTTTACCCAGAAGTTCTACACCGGCGCGCATCAGTTGATGCTGGACTTGACCGAGCGGCCCGCCGTGAAGTTCCTGCGCGCCAAGTGGGAAGTGAACCGCTGGGGCCGCGGCCAACCCAAACCGCTGTTCACCTTCTCGGTCTCCATCCATCAACTGGAAGGCCGCGCCACCGCCTGAACCGTGGTAACGGGCCTGGTGGTGACAGGCCTCTGACCGAGCGCACGCCGGACCGGTTGACAGAGCGGCCTGTATCCGCGTAGATTCGGAACGCACTGGGGCGAGGTTTTTCCGTTTCCTGATGGCGCCCTGGCAGCGAGCGGTATGAAATACGCGCCGGCAACAGAAAGCCGCGGGACAGAGACGGCCCCTGTCCCCCACGGCATTCCCTTTCGTGTACCATTCCCTTGCATCTTGAGCGAGAAAGGAAGTTCCCTATGCGCAGAAATGCATTCGTTACAGGCATCGCCTTGGCGGTGATCCTGTTGCTGACCCCGACCTCGTCCCTTGGTCAGGGGACAACGTATGGAACCATTCGCGGCACGGTGACCGACGCCCAGGGCGGCATGGTCGCGGGTGCGAAGGTGCGAATGACCGACCTGGAAACGAATCAGGAGCGGGAGTTGGCCACCGACAGCACCGGCAATTATGAAGCCGGGAACCTGAAGCCGGGCGGCTACAAGGTGAACATCAGCTTCTCGGGCTTCAAGGCGGTCGAGGTGCTCAACGTGACGGTGCGGGGCAGCGAGATCACCCGCGCCGACGCGAAGCTTGAGCCCAGCGCGGTAACGGAAACGATCACGGTGACCACCGAGGCGCCGGTCATCCAGACCGAAACGCCGACGCTGGCCGCCACGCTGACCACCCAGGCCATCCTCGATCTGCCGCGAGACAGCCGCGACATCCTCGACTTCCTCTATATGAACCCGAACATCACTCCCAGCGCGGATGGCGGCGGATACAAGTTCCTGGGGGCGCAGAGCTACGGCGCCACCTTTACTCTGGACGGGCAGCGCTCCAACGGCGGCGTGTTCGGTGAGCCGACCGGCAGTCAGCCGTCGCTGGAAACCATCGGCGAACTCACGGTACTCTCCAGCAACTTCACCGCCGAGTATCCGGGCATCGCCAATATTCGCATCAGCACCAAGCGCGGCGGCAGCGACTACCACGGATCGGCTTTTTATAACAACAAGAACTCGGCGCTGGCCGCCTGGACCATCAGCGACAAGGTGGCCAAGGCCAACTTCACGCCCACCTTCGCGGTCCCCAGTTTCCCCACGCCTTTCTTCAACCTGAACGAAGTGGGCGGCTCGTTCGCCGGCCCCCTGCCTGTCAGCCGGCAGCGCACCTTCTTCCTGACGTCTTATGAGCACCGCTGGAACGCCTACCCGGCGCGGTTCCGGAGCACGAGAGTGCCGGCTCCGACGCTGCTGGCCGGCGATTTCTCGAAAATCACGGATTCCAGAAAGCCGGTCGTCCCGCCCGGCGTGACGCTGACGCCGGAGGAGATGGCGGCCAACACCATAACGGTAAGCGGCACGCCCCGGCTGGTCACCATCCCGCGACGGCTGATGAATCCCGTAGTCGGCAAACTGATCGCGGGGTATTTCCCGAACGTGAGCCCGGCGGCCCCTTACAACACCACCAACGGGCGCCTGCTCGATTTCTATCAGAACCAGCCCAACCTGGAGCAACGAGACCTGGCCACGCTGCGCATCGACCACGATTTTTCCGGCCAGGACAAGATCTACGGCGTGTACAACGTGCAGCGCTTTGACGGCGGCTTCAAGATCAGCGGCACCGACACCAACCCGGCGGTTGGAATGGGCGACCGGCAACGCCGCAATCACACCGTCTCGCTGTCCTGGACGCACGTGTTCTCCTCGAACTTGATCAACGAGGCACGGGGCGGCTTCAACCGCCAGAATGACTACCGCACGTCCAGGAACACGCTGGGCCAGTTCCTGACCAATATCGGCTTCGACCAGAGCGATGTGAATGCCTATGCGTCGATCGTCGGCGCCTCCCAATTGGACCGTCACGGACAACCGGCCATCAATTTCGGAAGCCTCTGGACCGCGTTCCCGGACGGCGGGCGCAACGTGGACCGCCCGCTCAACCAGTCGCTGGCCACCTTCGGCGACACGCTGAGCTGGGTCAGGAGGAAGCATTCGATCCGCGCGGGCTACGACCTGGTGCGCAGCCGCGCCGTGGATGGCTTCAGCAAGATGCGCGGCCGCACCCGCGGTTTGATCACCTATTCCGGCAGCGATATCAACCCCATGGTCCGCTTCCTGATGGGTCTGCCGCCCAACAGCGTCAGCTACGTTCCGGTGGCGCGCGACTCGATGGACGTCATGAACCGGGAACACGGGATGTTCGTCCAGGATGACTTCCGCATCCACCCGCGCCTGACCCTGTACCTGGGCCTCCGCTACGAGCTGATCACGCCGTTCGTTGAGGCCCACGACATGCTCGCTAACTTCGACCCCAACACAAACAGCGCCGCCGGCAACAAAGGGCGGTTCATTGTTCCCAGTTCCACCATCGCCAACAGCGTGGACCCCCGCATGCTCACCTACGGACTGGTGCTGGCGAAGCAGGCGGGGCTCGGCCGCGCCTTGGTGAACACGGACAAGAACAACATCGCGCCGCGGCTGGGGCTTGCCTACCGGCTGAACACCAGGACGGTGCTGCGCGGCGGCTACGGTTTCTTCTACCCGACCTCGGCGGCGCAAGGCATGCGCGACGCCATGGCCACCAACCAGTTCAACCAGGGCCGCACCAAGAACAACTGCACCACGCCGCCGTGCGCCGGCTCGCCGAACCCGGCCCCGCTGTCAGGGTGGCCCGGCGCCACGCACGGTTACACGCCGTTGACCGGCGG
>JAPKYU010000485.1 GCA_026394175.1 Acidobacteriota bacterium
CGGCGGTCCAGCGGCGTGGCGTTGGTGTAAACAAAGATGGCGGTGCCGCCGTCCGGGGCCGGCCCCATGCACACCACTTCGTCGCGATAATCCCCCACCAGATCGGCCACCATGTTGCACGAGCCCTTGCCGTCGTTGGGCGACAGGCCGGCAATGGGAACCACTTCCTTCCCGTTGAATTTGCCCAGCCGCCTGCCATCGTTGGACATCAGCTCGCGGGTGTTGTTGCCTTCCCAGTTGACCGGGCGCCAGCCCTGCGGGAAGGGGTTGGCAATGATTTTGCCGTCGGCCGAGAACAGCACGGTGTCCTTCGCGTCGTGGCCGTCGCGGTTGGTGAGCATCTCCATGCCGGGTGAACCGTCCCAGATGTCCGAAGCCCAGCCGACGTGGGCATGCACCCAGCGCGGGTCATCTTCGCGATTCAGCTTCCAGATGATCTTTCCGGTCTTGGCGTCGAGCAGATAGGCGCCGGCGTGCACCGAGCTTTCCACGGCGTAGTAGACCTGGCGGCCCGGTCGCTCCGGCAGGATGTGCTTGATGGCCACGATGTCGGGGTGCTGGCGATAGATGGACCAGCGAACCGTCCCGTCCGGGTTCAGGCAGGTGGTGCCGTCGAAGACTTCGTCGCGGCCGTCGCCGTCCACGTCGGCGATGTCGATGTGGTGCGAGCCGCTGCCGCTGGTCTCCATGCTGCTGCGGAATTCCCACAGCTTCTTCAGGGTCCCAACAGAGCCGTCCCGCCATGCGGGATCAGCGAGCGGGTGAATCGCGTTGGGACCCGCTCCCTTACGGTCGCGGCTCTGATTCCCTGCCGGCCGAACGGCGGCCGCGTTCGGGTCCCAAGCCGAGATGATTTCGTTCTCGTACAAGCCGGTCTGGGTGATCAGCGCCGGGTGCTTGCCGTCCAGGTAGGCCACCGACATGTGGACGCGGGTGGAGGACTTGGAGAAATCGCTGGCCATTTTCGGCCACAGCACCTTGCGCCGCACGCGCCCGGTCTTGCCCTCGAGCACGGCCAGGTAGACGGCGTCGCCTTCCTGGAGCCTGGCGGCGATCTCGGCGCGCCCGTCGCCATCCAAATCGTAGACCACCACCGGAACGTTGTTGGCGTTGCCGAAGCAGTGGTCGTGCCAGACCAGCGGGCGGCGCCAAAGGGAGCGGCCGTCGTTGCTGAAGGCCTCAAGCTCGACCGGCAGGCCCGGGTCGCGCGACATCTCCCGGATGCCGTTGTCGAGCCGCACCGCCACGTCGGGCTTGCCGTCGCCGTCCAGATCGCCAAAAACGGGGACCATGCCGCCCTGCTGCACGGTGGGCTTGATGACCATCACCGCCCGTGACGGCTCGGCGCCCGGTTCCACCCCGGCCCATTCCGAGGGCGTTCCTTCGCGGCCGTTGACCACGGGCCGCACGCGGTAATAGAGCAGCGTGCCGCGCGGCTGGTCCATGAAGTTTGTGGCCTGTGCCAGCGGCTCGCGCGTGACGCGCTCGCCCGGCGCGTCCCGCCGGCGCGAAACGTACACGTGGAAGGCGACATGGGCCGGGTCGGAGGCCAGCAGTTGCCAGCTCAGGAAGACGCGCCCCTCGCCCCGCGCGAGCGCCACCAGGCGGCGCGGCGCGGGGAAAACCGAGGCGGATTCGGGCGCTTCCCGGACCATCCGGAAGCCGAGGTCGGCCAGGCGCATGCCCGCCCCCAGCCCGCCTCCATAGCCGCAGCGCAAATAATTGGGGCCGCGCGTCCAGGAGCCGCCAACCACGCGCGTGTCCAGGTCCAGCGGATCCTCAACGCGGTACTTGTAGCTCTGGCGCGAGGGGTCGGGGAAGGTCAGCACCATCTGCCAGACGTTGCCGGTCATGTCATACAGCCCGTAGCCATTGGGCGCATAGCTTTTCACCGGCTTCAGGAAGCGGCGCCAATCGGCGGGCGTGCGCGCTCCGTCGGCGTCGAAGTTGGCGCGGCCCGGCGGGTCGTCGTCGCCCCAGGGATACTTCTTGCCTTCCAGGCCGCCGCGCGCCGCGTATTCGAACTCGGCGTCGGTCGGCAGCCGGTACACGCGCTTGTCGGCGCGGCCGCGCCACTTCAGGTAGGCATCCACGTCATAGCGGTTGACGAAAGTGACCGGATGACGTTCCATGCCGGCCGGAATCTTGCCGCCCGTCCAGTGCGGCGGCGGCGCGTAGCCGGCG
Source organism: Acidobacteriota bacterium (assembly GCA_026394175.1). Lineage (GTDB taxonomy): Bacteria > Acidobacteriota > Terriglobia > JAJPHL01 > JAPKYU01 > JAPKYU01. Next base: position 2,185 of record JAPKYU010000485.1, read on the forward strand.
GCGTCGATGAACGCCTTGTACTCCTGGTTGCTGACCGGGTGATCCAGGATCTCGAAGGCCTCCACCCGCAGTTTCGATTGGCTTCCCTTGCGGGTAACCACATCGCCGCTGCCGAACGTTCCGCCGGGCAGCAGGACAAATCCGTCCGCCTTGGCCACAGGCTTCGGCGGCTGGCCAAACGCCGGAATCGACAGAACGAAAATCAGGCAGAGAGTTGCGATTCGCATGCCGCGCATGATAGCGCAAAGCCCGGTTTTTAGCCGCAGATTACACAGCGGGCTAAAGCCTTTCGCCAAGCCCCGTGCCTGCTTTCCTGCCGAGGAATTCCGAAACTGCTGCCGTCCTGTCCGTGTCCTTGCCACGGAGGTTGGGCTGTGGTGTAATTCGAACCGGTCCTGTCGCCGGGGTGAGGATTTATGGGAGGTCGCCGATGAGCATGGAGATGGCGCGTAACGCGCTCCTCTGGTGTGCGGTCCTCAACTACGGGTTGGTCGTGGTCTGGTTCTGGCTGTACGTGCTGGCGCGCGAGTGGCTGTATCGGCTGTGGGGCAGGTGGTTCCGTCTGACGGCCGAGCAGTTTGACACCATCAACTTCGCCGGGCTCGCGCTTTACAAGGTGGGCATCCTGCTGTTCAACCTGGTCCCGTATGTCGCCCTGCGCATCGTCGGATGAGCGTCTTTCGCCTGACCAGGCGGCGGCCGGCGACCTGGCCCAGCGATGGCGGCGGCCTTTCAGTAGCGGCCGAATTAGAAGGCGCCTCGAGCATGGCCACGACGTTTTCCGGCGGCACGTCGGCCATCACGTTGTGCACCTGGCTGAAGACGAATCCTCCACCGGGCATCAAAATTTCCAGCCGGCGGCGGACGTGCTCACGCACCTGCTGGGGCGTGGCGCCGGGCAGCACCATCTGCGTGTCGCAGCCGCCGCCCCAGAACGTAACGTCCCGGCCGAATTCCCGCTTTAGCCGCTCCGGCTCCATGTAACGGGCGCTGGTTTGCACCGGGTTCAGGATTTCCACGCCCGCGTCAATCAGAGCGAATCTCAACGCAGAGGCGCTGAGGACGCCGAGGGGCGCAGAGAGGTTCTCTGCATTTCCTCCGCGTTCTTTGCGTCAAGTCTCCGGAGCGGCGTCCCGCCGCCACAATGTAGCGCCGGCGTCCCGCCGGTAATCGCCCTCCGGTCGCCGATCCGTTACCGGCGAGACGCCGGCGCTACATCGGAGGCGCGAGACGCGCGCTGGCGCGCCGGGGTGATCTGGCAGGGGACGGGCCGGCGAGACGCCGGCGGCACAGCGCCTCCCATACCGGCTCGCCCTTGATGTTAGACTTCTCTAGATGAGGCTCTTGATTATTTTGCTTCCCGCGTTGCTTTTGATGGCCGGCCTGCTGGCCGGCGGAGAGACAACCGTGTCGAACGAAATGACAGCGCCGCCGCAGAATGCACGAAGCGCGATTCCGGCCGATCTGAAAGAGCGCCTGAAGCGCGAGCTGGCCGCCAAGTACGGCGAAGCGCAACGCGCCCGCATCGAGCGCGGCATCGAGCAGGCAGCCGGGCTGTGGCGGGCCGACGACGGACCGCCCGAAGCCTTCGCCGCATTGGCGCGCGATAACTTCATCGCCGACCCGGCCGCGCTCAACGAGAACTTCCAGCACTTCCAGTACGCCTTCGAGCAGATCGGCGGCTACCTCAACGAGATGGGCCGGGAGCTGCGCCACTGGATGGACCTGGACGTGGGGCCGCTGCTGCCCATCGACCGAATCTTCGCGGCCTATGATCCCGGCGCGCACCTGATCGAGGACCTGTTCTCCAACAAGGCCGGGTTCATCGTGCTGTTGAACTTCCCGGTGACCACGCTGGAGGAGCGCCTGAAGGAAGGAGGGAAATGGTCGCGGCGCCAATGGGCCGAAGCGCGGCTGGCCCAGCAGTTTTCCAAGCGCGTCCCGCCGGAGGTGCACCAGAAGATTTCGACGGCGGCGGCCGAGGGCGAGTCCTACATCGCCGAGTACAACATCTGGATGCACCACCTGGTCGATTCCCAGGGCCGGCGGCTGTTCCCCTCCGGTCTCCGGCTGATCTCGCACTGGAACCTGCGCGACGAGCTGAAGGCCGATTACAACCACCCGAAGGCGCTGGCCAAGCAGCAGATGATCGCCAAAGTCATGGAGCGCATCGTCACGCAGACCATACCGAAGGCGGTCATCGACAACCCGCGGGTGGACTGGGAGCCGTTCGCCAACACGGTGCGGCCGGCGCCCAAGGATGCGATTGAGCCGAACGCGCCGCCGGCGCGCGAGGGGCAGCCGACGGCCGCGCCCGAGCCCGACACCCGCTACGCCCACCTGCTGGCCACGTTTCAGGCCGTCCGCCTGGCCGATCCCTTCTCGCCTTCCATGCCCACGCACATCGCGCGGCGCTTCGAGGAAGGGCGGGAACTGCCGGAGGCGCGCGTCGAACAGCTCTTCAAGGATGTGCTCGGCTCCCCGCTGGTCGGCCGCGTGGCGGCGCTCATTGAGCAGCGGCTGGGCCGCAAGCTGGAGCCCTTCGACATCTGGTACAACGGCTTCCAGCCGCGCGGCCGCTACCAGGAAGCCGAGCTCGACGCCATGGTGGCCAAGAAGTATCCGAACGTGGCCGCCTACCAGGCCGACATCCCGCGCCTGCTGGCCGGCCTGGGCTTCACGCCGCAGCGGGCCAAGTACCTGGCCGGCAGGATCGTGGTCGATCCGTCGCGCGGCGCCGGACATGCCATGCCCGCGCTGCGCCGCGGCGACAAGCCGCACCTGCGCACCCGCTTCGAAAAGGGCGGGATGAACTACAAGGGCTACAACATCGCCATCCACGAAATGGGCCACAACGTCGAGCAGGTGTTCTCGCTCTATAACGTGGACCACACGCTGCTGGCCGGCGTCCCCAACACTGCTTTCACCGAGGCGCTGGCCTTCGTGTTCCAGGCGCGCGACCTGGAGCTGCTCGGCCTGGCCAGGCCCGACGCCGAAAGCGAGCGGCTGCGGGTGCTCAACGATTTCTGGATGACCTATGAAATCTGCGGCCCGGCGCTGGTGGACATGGCCGTCTGGCACTGGATGTACGACCACCCGCAGGCCACCGCGGCCCAGTTGCGCGAGGCCACCGTCGCCATCTCCAAGGACATCTGGAACCGCTACTACGCCCCGGTCTTCGGCCGGCGCGACGTGGTGCTGCTCGGCGTCTACTCGCACATGGTCAACCTGATGATGTACCTGCCCGACTACCCGCTGGGACACCTGATCGCCTTTCAGATTGAGGGACAGATTAAGAAAGGGAAGAGCCTGGGCGAGGAGTTTGAGCGGATGACCAGCTACGGCAGCGTGGCGCCAGACCTGTGGATGGAGCACGCCGCCGGGCAGCCCGTTTCCGCGCAGCCGCTGCTGCGCGCCACCGAAGGCGCGCTGAAGTAAACCTGGAGTGAACCACCAAGGCACCCAGACACACAGCCCCGGGCATCAGCGGGGCTGCTTGTTGCGCAGGGCGAGCTATTCTTCGATCTTCGCTTCGTCCACCAGCATAACGGGAATGTCGTCCTTGATCGGATAGACCCGCTTGCACTTGGCGCACTTCAGTCCTTTTCCGTCCTCGGTGAGCTTCACCGGTTCCTTGTCCAGCGGGCAAACCAGGATGTCGAGCAGTTCCTTGCTTATGGCCATGCAGTCGCTCCTTGCTGTAGAAGCAAATTTACAACAAAAGGCGTCCCTACATCTTGAACCTATTTGGCGGGCCGGAACGCCGGGCCGTAGAGGATGCGTCCGGGGCGGCGGTCGGTGATCCGGCCATTGTCCAGCACGAATTCTCCATTCGCCAGGACATGGGTAACGCCGGTGGCATACTGGTGCGGATTGACGAAGGTGGCGCGGTCGGCGATGGCCGCCGGGTCAAACACCACGATGTCGGCCTTCATGCCGGGCCGGAGCAGACCGCGATCAAGCAAGCCCAGCCGCTGGGCCGGCAGCGAGGTCATCTTCCGCACCGCGTCCTCCAGCGTTAGCAGCTTCTTTTCTCTCACGTAGACCGCCAGCACCCGGGCGAAGGTGCCGTAGCTGCGCGGGTGGATGGCGCCGCGGCCGAAAACCGCCACTTCGCCGTCGGAACCGATCATGGTCCAGGGACAGGTCAGGATGCGCACCACGTCGGCTTCGTCGATGGCGTGGTAGACGGTCTGGCAAGTGCCGCGCGTGAGCAGCCCGATGGCGGTTTCGGCGGCGTTCTCCGCGGTGGCCGGCCGGCCCTGCTGCTCGGTCAACTGCGCCAGGCTCTTCCCGTTCAATGCCGGATCGAACGCGCAGTTGGCCAGCACGATGTTCTTGGGGTCGCCCCCGCCGCGGTTGTCCTTGATGTTGCCGACGATGCCGGCCTTGATGCGGGCGCGCGCCGCCGGGTCCTCGAAGCGCTTCACCATGGCGCGATGGCCGCCCTCCTGGGCCCACTGCGGAACCAGCGCGGTCAGGCCGGTGCTGGAGGCCGTATAGGGATACTGGTCGAGGGTAACGTCCACGCCGCGGGCGCGGGCATCGCTGACCAGCTTCAGCGTGTCCACGCTCCGGCCCCAGTTGGGCGGGCCGATGACCTTGTGGTGGGTGACCTGCGTCGGCAGCCCGCCTTTCTCGCCGATAGCGATCGTTTCGCGGACGCTGTCGATCACCCCGTCGGCCTCGTTGCGCATGTGGGAGATGTGCATGCCTCCCAGGGCGCCCGCCACTTTTGCCAGCTCGATGACTTCCTCCAGCGGCGTGTAATTGCCCGGGATGTAGAACAGCCCGGTGGACAGGCCGAAAGCGCCGTCGGCCATCGCCTGCCGGAGCAATTGCTTCATCTGCTGGATTTCCTCGGCGGTAGCGCGCCGGTTGGCCAGGCCGATCACCTTGCTGCGGATCGAACCCTGGCCGGCGAACATGCCGAAGTTGACCGAGGTCCGCTTCTCCGCCACCTGGTCCAGGAAAGGCTTCAGCGGGATGGGCGAGGAGCCGTCGTTGCCTTCCATGAGCGTGACCACGCCCTGGCGCACGTAGTTCTCGGCCGTCGGCACTTCGAGAATGCCGCGGGAGGCATGGGTGTGGATGTCGATGAAGCCGGGAGCGACCACCTGCCCGCCGGCATCCACAACTCGGGCGGCGGTCGCGCCTTCCAGCAGCCCGACCGCCACTATGCTGTCGCCGCGAATGCCCACCGCGGCTTTCCGCCACGGGTTTCCCGCCCCATCGACGACGCGCCCGTTCTTGATCAGCAGGTCGAACTGCGCGGGCGATTGCGCCGTCAAAACCGGCAGCAGCACCAGCAAAGCGATAAGCAAGAAAGTCAGCCTAAAGTTCGACACCCGATCCTCCCTCGCCGGCGGCTCCCTCGGACGCCGCCGTGTGATTCACGGAGTGTACACGAAGGGCCGCTATCTGCAAGCCGTTGGACCAAGCGAACGCAATGTGGTACGTTTAGGTGTACGAGGAGCCCGATGACGCGAAGCATGCCCATTATCGAGGCGCGAAACAGGCTGACTGCTTTGCCGGAGGAACTCGAACGCGAACCGGGGACAGGGGCCGTTGCCGTCACCCGCCGCGGCAAGCCGGTGTTGGCGTTGATGTCCTGGGAACTGTATGAATCGATCGTCGAAACCCTGGAAATCCTGGGTGATGAAGAGATGATGAGTTTGTTGCGGAAGAGCATTCGCGAAGCGGCGAAAGGCAGAACGATTCCCTGGGAGCGGGCACGCAAGAGATTGAGAACTTGACGTATCAGGTACGGTTCACACCAACTGCCTTGAAAATGCTGGCGTCGACGGGTGATCGGCGCATTCGGGAGAAGATCGGCCAGCGGATCGACGCGCTGGCCAGTGAGCCGGATAAACAAGGAAAGGCCCTGGCCGGAGAACTGACGGGGTACCGCAGTGTTCGAGCCGTTGGCCAGCGCTACCGGATCATTTTTGAAGTCAAGCGCCAGGAAGCCGAAGTTGTCGTCTTGGGCGTTGGCCTTCGGCGGCAGGGAGACAAGTCGGATATCTACGCCCTGGCGAAAAAGCTGCTCCGGCTCGGTTTGATCGAGGGAATGTGAGTGCCTCACAAACGCCGGCGGGAATAAAGAACCAAACCCACGGCGAGAAAAAACACCGAGCCGCCCACCAGCTTCGCTTCATACAGCCAGGGATTCGTTACGGCTGAGGAAGGGATCAGCGAGACGACGATCGCCAGCAGCGTGACCGCAAAGCCGGTAATTGATCCGAGCCAGATACTCAACCGCCCACCCGGCACGGCGACCGCGCCTCCTTCCCGGCGGTTGAACCGCATGGCGCACAGGAACAGGTACAGGTAAGGAATGAAGTAGACGATGATCGACAGCTCGGAGAGCAATAGATACGTTTCCGCCACGGTGCTGCCGGGGAAGCTCAGCACCAGGAACAACGAGGCCAGGACGCCTTGCGTGAGGATGGCGACGTACGGCGTGTGCCAGCGGGGGTGAACGCGGGCAAAGGCGGGAGGCAGGAAGCGGTCGATGCCGGCCACAAACGGAATGCGCGCCGACCCGGCCAGCCAGGCGCCCGTGCCCCCCAGCGTGCTCAGTGGCAGCAGCAGGCCCATCAACTGCGCCACCGAGCCGAAGCCGGCCCGGCGCGCCACTGCATCGATGGTTTGCAGGGTGCCGGTCACCACGTCCACCTTCGAGGCCGGCAGCACCACCAGCACGGCCCAGGTGCCGGCCAGGTACACCATTGCGATCAGCGCGCCGGAAATGACTAGGGCCCGGGGAATGTGGCGCCTGGGGTCGCGGATCTCCCCGCTCATAATCGGCCCCAGCTCCAGGCCGGCGAACGCGAAGGCGATGGTGGACCAGAAGCTGAGCGTGCCCAGATCCCAGGAAGGCGTCATCGCCCGCGCACTGAACGCATTGGCGCTGCCTGATTTCCAGTAACTGACCGCCCCAAACACGACCAGCAGCATGGCCGGTACCCAGGTGGCCAGGCCGCCGATGTTCTGCACCCACTTGCCCACGTTCAACCCCAGGACGTTGGCGGTAATCGCCACCCATAACAGAACCAGGGCGACCGAGAAACTGAACCAGCCGCGCCCGCCCAGCCAGACGTAGCTGGGGCCGCCGATGTAGGCGGCCGCGCCGGCGGCGAACATGAGCAGCGCCGGGAAGAAAACCAGGTTGCTGACCCAGTAGCACCAGCCGCAAAAGAACCCGTGGAAATCGCCGAAGGCGCGGCGCGTCCACCGGTAGATGCCGCCCTCCTCCGGGTAGAGAGTCGAAAGATAGAAGACCGCGATCCCCTGGGGAATGAAAAACAGAAGGGCGGCCAGCACCCAGAGAGTCAGCGAACTGGGTCCGGTGCGGCCCGCGGTGGCGAACCAGCGGATGCTGACCACCGCGGTCAGGTTGAACAGCACCAGGTCCCACAGGCCCATGGCCCGTTTCAATTGGGGGGATTCGCTTTGAAGCGCTTCGTTCAAGGCAAGTTCCAGGTTCCAGGTTTCGAGTTCCAGGTTCAAACTTGGAACCTGGAACCTGGAACTTGGAACCTATTCCGCCTGGGTCAGCCGGTCAAAGGCCAGGAAATCGCGGATGAACGGCTCGTCGCTTCGTTCCAGGTCGGCAATAGGACCGAAGAAGGCAACTCGGGCCTCGTGCAAAAAGACAACGCGGTCGGCCAGCTTCCGGGCCAGGTCGGTGTCGTGGGTAACCACCAGCGAGGTGAGCCGGATCTGCTGCTTCAGCCGCTGGATCAGGTCGCCGACGTGCGCCGACATCAGCGGGTCCACCATGGTGGTGGGCTCGTCGTACAGGATGGCTTCGGGCTGGGCGGCCAGGGCGCGGGCGATGGCCACCGCCCGCTTCATGCCCGTGCTCAGCTCCGACGGCGCCATGTCCCGCAGGTCGCGGATGTTTACCAGTTCGAGCATCCCATCGACGATCTTCTCGATGTCGTCCTCGGTCAGACCGGGGCGCTCGCGCAGCGGGAACGCCACGTTTTCGCCCACGGTGAGGGAATCAAACAGCGCCCCGGACTGGAACACCAGCGTCACCCGCTTCCGGATTTCCAGCAGTTCTTCCTCGCTGGCGCCGGTGATCTCGCGATGGGCCACGAAGACCCGCCCGGCATCCGGTTTCAGGAAGCCCATGATGTGAGAGAGCGTCACGGACTTGCCGACGCCGCTGCGGCCCAAAATCACCACGGTCTCGCCGGGATCCACCTGGAAGGTGACGTCCTCCAGCACCTGGTGGCTGTTGAAGGCCTTCGACACATTACGAAACTCGATGTAGTGCGGTGTCGTCTCCGGCATGGTCAAACAGTGACGAGTGACAAGTGACGAGTGACAAGTGAGCGCGGCCACTCGTCACTTGTCACTCGTCACTTCTCCGGGCTCGTCCAATCGCCTTCTGCAACTCCTCCGGGGTATTTACATTTTGGAACAGAAGTCCGCGCGGATCAAATCGCCGCCACTGGGCGGGAGCGATTTCGCGCCGGCGCACGCGGGCATAGAAGCCGGACAGCCGGTAGTCGCCGCCGGCCATGGCCGCTTCGGCCGCCGGCAGGCAATCGCGCCGCACCACGGCCGCCAGTTCGTAGCCGCGGCTGGAGACCGGAACGACGAGCTGGGTGCCTTGCGCGCTCGTTTCTGTCGCCGCCCGCAGCAGGAATCGCAGGAAGCCAATGCTCAGAAACGGCAGGTCGCAGGCCACCACCAGGTTCCACTCGGCCGCCGATTGCTGCAGCACGGAATGAATGCCGGCCAGCGGCCCGCGTCCCGGAAACAGGTCTTCGATGATCGGCCAGCCAAGGGTGGCATAGAGGCGGCGGCCCACCAGCGCTGCTGAACCGGCCGCGCGAAGCACGCGTTCAGCCAGGCGGTGGGCCAGCGGGACTCCTTCAAAGGGCAGGAGCGCTTTATCGCGCCCCATGCGCCGGCCTGTGCCGCCAACCAGCACGAAGCCGGCAGATTCGTGCCCCGCAGGCCGTGACTTCCTCATAAGTCTTTGTTTTCCAGCAAGATAAACTTTAGCATGAGACACTAAAGAACCGGCCCGTGAGATCTTGACAACCGGCCGCCAGCTAGATTATCATTAGCACTCTCGGGAGGTGAGTGCTAACCGGGCGTGGAAGCGGCTTCGGTTTTTATCCCGCCCTGTGGGACGGGCGACAACGGCTCACCGCACGGGTAATCAACGCAATCACATGTGGCGGCGGGCTTCAGCCCGGGTCGCCGTGCCGACCCTGGCTGAAGCCGGCCGCTGCGGGTAACTAGACAGAGCCGCGATCCCGCTGTGCGGGAGAGCGGTCCCGGGCAGTATCACAAGAAAGGAGTACGCAGACCATCATGAAGATTCGTCCCTTGCACGACCGCATTCTGATCAGGCGCATCGAGGAACAGGAGACGGTGCGCGGCGGCATCATCATCCCCGATACGGCCAAGGAGAAGCCGCAGGAGGGTGAAGTGATCGCCGTCGGCAACGGCAAGATCCTGGAAAACGGCCAGCGGGTTGCGCTGGACGTGAAGGCGGGTGACCGCATTCTGTTCGGCAAGTACGCCGGTTCCGAGATCAAGATCGAAGGCCAAGAGTACTTGATCCTCCGGGAGGACGAGGTGCTGGGCGTCCTGGAAGCCAAAGCGCAACCTGCCGGCAAGAAGAAGTGATTTCGTGAAATTCTGAGCGAGGAGGAGAAACGAGATATGGCGAAACAGATCATTAGCGGCGAGGGTTCCCGGCAGGCAATGCTGCGCGGGGTGAACCTGCTGGCCGACGCGGTGAAGATCACGCTGGGCCCCAAGGGCCGCAACGTGGTTTTGGAGAAGAAGTTCGGCGCGCCCACCATCACCAAGGACGGCGTGACGGTGGCCAAGGAAATCGAGCTGGAGGACAAGGCCGAGAACATGGGGGCGCAGATGGTGCGCGAAGTGGCCTCCAAGACCAGCGATGTGGCCGGCGACGGCACCACCACCGCCACCGTGCTGGCCCAGGCCATCTTCCGCGAGGGCGTGCGCACGGTGGCCGCCGGCGCCAACCCCATGGCCCTGAAGCGGGGCATCGAGAAAGCCATTGAAATGGCCGTGGAAGAGATCAAGAAGCTGTCGCAGCCGGTCACCGGCGAGGCCATCGCCCAGGTGGGCACCATCTCGGCCAACAACGACTCGACCATCGGCAACATCATCGCCGAGGCCATGAAGAAGGTGGGCAAGGACGGCGTGATCACCGTCGAGGAATCCAAGACCATGACCACCCAGCTCGACGTGGTCGAGGGCATGCAGTTCGACCGCGGCTACCTGTCGCCCTACTTCGTCACCGACCCCGAGCGCATGGAAGTCGTCGTCGAGGATCCCTACATCCTGATCCACGAGAAGAAGATCTCGGTGATGAAGGACCTGCTGCCGCTGCTGGAGCAGATCGCGCGCTCCGGCAAACCGCTGCTGATCGTGGCCGAGGAAGTGGAGGGCGAGGCGCTGGCCACCCTGGTGGTC
>JAPKYU010000180.1 GCA_026394175.1 Acidobacteriota bacterium
GAAATCCGAAATCCGAAATTGCCAGGAATGAAATGGAGATCGGAGGAATCGAGCGAGAGCTGAGCCGGCTGTGGAGCGAATTGGCGCATCCGCAGCCGGGCGATGCTCAGGCCGCGCCCGTGCTCCGCACCTGCACCTTGAACCTGGTGGTCGCCGGCTGCGGCGGTGAGCAGGCAGATGTCGCGCCGCTTCTCGCGGAAGTGGCGGTTCGGCATCCGGCCCGCTGCATCGTGGTGGTGGGCGATGGTGAGGGAGAGCGGCCGCGCGCCTGGGTGAACATCACCTGCCATGCCGCCGGACGCGGCCAGCAGCAGGTTTGCAGCGAGCAGTTGATTCTCCAGGCGCCGGCCAGCGCGCTCCACCAGGTGATCGGCTCGGTGGCCGGACTGCTGGTGGCCGATCTGCCCGCCTTTCTCTGGTGGCGCGGCCGGCCGCCGGCGAGCGATCTCGAAAAGGAGCGGTTCAACCACCTGGCGCGGGTCGTAGACCGGGTGGTGCTGGATTCCGCGCGGTTTTCCGGCGAGGAACTGGTTGGGGCGGCGGAACTGGTTCGCGCTTACCCGCGCCTGGCATTCGGGGACCTGAACTGGGCGCGGCTGACCTCCTGGCGGGCGGCGGTCGCGCAGGTGTTCGACCCGCCGGCCATGCAGGCCCAACTGGCCTCCTTGAGCCGCGCGCGCATCGCCCACCCGGGCGGCGAGCCGAGCGCGGCCGTCCGCCTTCTGGCCGGCTGGCTGCAATCGCGCCTCCAGCCGCCGCCGGAAGTGGAATTGACCGGCAGCGACGCCGAAGTTGTCGAGATCGATCTTCCCGGCGGCACAATTCGCGTGCCTCGCCCCGCGCCACCCACCGACGCTCAGGCGCTCTCCGAGGAACTCCGCATCGTCGGCCGCGACGCAGTCTTTAAACAAGCGCTTTACGCAGCCACCGGTTCGCCGGAATAGGCTAGAATGCAGGTTGTAAGCAGGCGAGGCGCAACATGGAAATCCGGTACATATTGAGCGACTATGTCGAGCATGCGCTCGCGCAAGCCGTCTACGACAAACTGGATGACGGTACGTTTTCCGGCATTATTCCGTCGTGTTTGGGCGTTGTGACGTTTGGCCCTACGCTGAGCGAATGTCAGGATGATCTGCGATCGGCCTTGGAAGACTGGATCTTGCTCGGCCTGAAGCTGAAGCACCCGTTGCCCGTAATCGACGGTATCGATCTGAACAAGGAGCCAGTTTGTGAGCCGGTGGACGCCGTGTAAGCGCCGGGAATTCATTCGACGCTTGTGGACTCTCGGGTTCGGCGGTCCGTTGCCGGGCCGTCGCCATCACCTCATGCTTTATCAGTCTCGTCGTATCACGCTCCCAACAAATGCCGAGTACTCCGTAGGCCAAGTGCGGGTGCTACTACGGCAGGTTGGAGGGATTTTAGGGCGTGAATTCTCCGCTGAAGAATGGGATCGGTTGTAAACACACACACCCGGGAACTCCGTCAGCAACGCCTGCCCGAGCTTTGCTTCCCGTTGCCTGAATGGATCAGTGACGCATGAGCCAGGTGCGGATCTTCAACGAGACAGATGAGCTATACCGGACGGCGGCGGAGCGGATCGCGCATTTGTCGCAACTGGCCGTGGCGCGTGAAGGCCGCTTCGCGCTGCTGCTGGCTGGCGGCAACACGCCGCGCCGACTGTACGCGCTGCTCGCCTCTCCCATTTACAGCATTCACATCGATTGGGCGAACACGCACTTGTTCTGGGGCGACGAGCGGGCCGTGCCGCTGTCCGACCCCAAGAGCAATTACCGCATGGTCTCCGAAACGCTGCTGTCGCGCGTCGCGGTTCCCTGGCAGAACATCCGCCGCATCGAGGGCGAGCTGCCGCCGGAGAAGGCAGCCGAACGGTACGAAGAGGAACTGAGGCAGTTCTTCGGACTACGCGGGCTTGCACAGCCTGAAGGCTATGCTACGCGCTTCGACCTGGCGTTGCTCGGCCTGGGCGCCGACGGGCATGCGGCATCGCTGTTTCCCGGCTCGCCGGCGTTGCAGGAAACAGCGCGGCTGGTCGTGGCGGTTCCGGAAGCCGATCCCCCACGCGTGACGCTGACCTTGCCCGCATTCAACGCCTGCGCGGAAGTGCTGTTCCTGGCCGCCGGCGCCGCCAAGGCCCCGGCGCTGGCCGCGGTGCTGGAAGGCCCGCCCGATCTTGTTCCGCCGGCCGGGCGGGTGCGGCCCGAACAAGGTGAAGTATTATGGCTGGTTGACCGGGCGGCGGCCGCCCTGCTTCAACAACGCTCTCATTCCAATGAATAAGAAACCGAAGATCTCCAGCGACGTACTGAAGCGGGCCAGGCGCGTGCGCATGGTCCTGATGGACGTGGACGGCGTGCTGACCGACGGCCGCCTCTTTTATGTCCCCGACGGCCAGAGCGGCATCGGCGAAACCAAGGGCTTCGACAGCCACGACGGGCTTTCCATGCGCTGGCTGAAGCAATTCGCCGGCATCCGCGTGGGGTGGATCAGCGGCCGGGAATCGGCCGGCGTGGTCGAGCGCGCACGCATCCTGAACGTCGATTACGTGCACCAGAACCACCTCTCCAAGCTCGAGCCCTACCAGGAAGTGCTGCGCGATTCCGGCATTCCCGAGGACCAGATCGCCTACGTCGGCGACGACTTCAGCGATGCGGTGCTCATGCTGCGCGTGGGCCTGCCCATCGCCGTGGCCAACGCGCGCCCGGAAATCAAGAAAATCGCTCGCTACGTGACCAGCCAGCCGGGCGGCCGCGGCGCCATGCGCGAAGTGGTGGAATTGATTCTGCGCGCGCAAGGCCACTGGGACGCCGTGCTGGCCAAGTGGGGGTTGCGTAAGCAGTAGGCAGCAAGAAAGCAATTGCGGATTTCGGATTTGGAAGCCGGGTTGAAATCCGCAATCCGAAATCCGAAATCCGAAATTCCACGTATGACGATTGTCTTCTACATTGCGGCAGCCCGACTCTTACTGCTGCTGCTCACCGCCTCCCGCTACGGCTATTTCGGCGATGAACTGTATTTCCTGGCTTGCAGCGAGCACCTCGATTGGGGCTACGTCGATCAACCGCCGCTGATCGCGCTGCTCGTGCGCTTGGAGCGCGTGCTCACCGGCGACTCGCTGCTCTCGCTGCGCTTCCTGCCGGCGCTGGCCGGCTCGGCCAAGGTGGTGCTGGCCGGGCTGATGGCGCGCGAATTCGGCGCGCGGCGGTTCGGCATGGCCCTGGCGGCGCTGGCCACGGCCTGCGCCGGCATCTTCCTGGCCATCGATCACCTCATCACCATGAACGCCTTCGAGCCGCTCTTCTGGATGGGTTGCGCCTTCATCCTCATCCGGATCATCCAGACCGGTAACCAGAAGCTGTGGCTGTGGTTTGGGGCGGTGGCGGGACTGGGCCTCCAGAACAAGTATTCGATGCTGGTCTTCGGCTTTGGCGTGGCCGTCGGCCTGCTGGCCACGCGCCAGCGGCGCTTCCTGAAGAGCCGGTGGATCTGGCTGGGCGGCGCGCTGGCCTTCCTGATCTTTCTGCCCAACCTGATCTGGAACGTCCAGCACCACTGGCCCTTCATCGAGCTGACGCGCAACGTGCGCTCGAGCGGCAAAGACATCCCCTACGGCCCGGCGTCGTTCATCGCCCAAGAGATTCTCCTCATGACGCCGCTGACGTTCCCCATCTGGCTGGCCGGCCTGCTGTGGTTGTTCTTTTCCGAGCGCGGCCGAGCATACCGGGCGCTGGGCTGGGCCTTCGCCGTGACCTTT
>JAPKYU010000326.1 GCA_026394175.1 Acidobacteriota bacterium
CGCAGGCGATGGTGATGAAGCAGAAGGGAAACACCGTACCGGCGAATACCGGGCCGCTGCCGTCGATGAAGCGCGAGATGGCGGGCATTTGCAGCGTGGGCCGCACGACCAGAATGCCCAGCGCCAGCAGGAAGATGACGCCCAGCTTGACGAAGGTGCTCAGGTAATCGCGCGGGGCCAGCAGCAGCCACACCGGCAGCACCGAGGCGGCGAACCCGTAAGCGATGATCATCAGCGCCAGGGCCCGCGCGTCGTAGGTGAACCAGCGCGCCAGCAGCGGCGACTGGGCCGCGTACTGCCCGCCGATCACCGCCGCCATCACCAGGATGAAGCCCAGCACCGAGACCTCCAGCACCTTCCCGGGCCGCAGGAACCGCAGGTAGATGCCCATCAGCATGGCGATGGGTATGGTCATGGCCAGGGTAAAAGTGCCCCAGGGGCTGCCGCGGAGAGCGTTGGTCACCACCAGCGCGATCACCGCCAGCAGGATGATCAGGATGGAGGTGATGGCGAAAAGGGCGGTGAAGCCGGCCAGCGGGCCCACTTCTTCCCTGGCCATCTGGCCCAGCGACTTCCCGTTGCGCCGGATGGAGGCGAACAGCACCACGAAGTCCTGCACGCAGCCGCCCAGCACCGCGCCCACCAGGATCCACAGCGTGCCCGGCAGGTAACCCAACTGGGCGGCCAGCGTGGGGCCCACCAGCGGGCCGGGGCCGGCGATGGCGGCGAAGTGGTGGCCGAAGACGATCCACTTGTTGGTGGGCACGAAGTCGCGCCCGTCATCTAATCGCTCGGCCGGGGTGGCCCGGCGCGGGTCCAGTTCCAGCACCTTGAGCGCGATGAAACGGCTGTAGAAGCGATAGCCGATCAGGTGGACGCAAACGGCCGCCACGATCAGCCACATGGCGTTGATGGGCTCTTGGCGGCGCAGGGCGATGGCTGCCACCGCGCCCGCGCCCGCTACGCTGATCGCCACCCAGACGGCCGCGCGCAGCAGGCGCGGCCAGCGGCTGGCTGTAGCGGCGACCTTCGGGTCGCCATCCCCCGGGATGCTCATCTCCTGCCCTCCAGACTTGCTCGAATGAAAGCCGCCAGTTCTTTGGTCACCCGCCGCTCGTGGTCCAGGCGAAAAACCGGTTTAGTCGGGTTCCAGGTTCCAGGTTCCGCATGACTTGGAACCTGGAACTTGAACCTGGAAACTTCGACAAAGGCGTCGGCGCGGTCAAGAAACCGCCGTGCCGTCTGCTTGAACTCGCTGCGCGCCGAATCGACGGCCACCAGGTACAGGTCCGGCTCAACGAACTCCAGGATGCTGTTGGACTCGACGATCAGGTTCTCGGCTCCGGCCGCGGCCCGGCGAAACGCGGGCATGGCCTCGCCCAGTTTCCCGAAGGGGACGCGCAGCCAGAAGGCGCGCCGCGCGCCGGCCTTGAGGAATCGGGAGCTGTCGGTGGGCTGCTCGGCGCCGTGCTCCTCCTGGAGTTGGAAGCGGTCGCCGTACCTGGCCGTCTCCTCGGGACCGAACCCGGTAATCTTGATGGCCGTCCAGTGGAATTCGGGCAGCGCGGCGATGATGCCCGCCGCGACCGTCGTTTTCCCGACGTCCCGCGCCTGGCCGCCAATGACGATCGTTTTCATTTCGGATTGCGGATTTCGGATTGCGGATTTCCCCGGCCGCGATTGCACTCCGCAATCCGCGATTTAGAGAATCCGCAATTTGTATAATACATGCTGGAGGATGTGCTGATGGCCTGCCCGTTTTGCAAGAAGGAGCATCCGGAAACCCTGGAACAGGCGCTGGAAGCGCTGGAGCGCGGGCCGCATCTGGTGCGCGAGGCGCTGGCCGGAGCGAGCCAGGGAGAACTGATGGCCGCCGAGCCGAAGCCCGGCGGCTGGACGCCCGCCCAGGTCGCAATTCACCTGATGGATACCGAGGTGATCCAAAGCGTGCGGGTGCGCAAGATCCTGGCCGAGGAAGACCCGCTGCTGCCGGCTTTCGATCAGAACGCCTGGACCGCCGCCCTGTCGCGCGGCCGCGATTTGAGCGACGTGCTGCGCACCTTCGAATTGCTGCGCAAGCAGAACGTCGATCTGGTGCGGGGCGCGGGGCCCGCGGGGGCCGACCGCGCCGGCCGCCATCCCGAGTACGGCCGGCTGACCTTGCGCGAGCTGTTTGTTCACCTCTCGACGCACGACGCCAAGCATGCCCAGCAGATCCGCCGCATGCGCGCCGCCCCCCGCTCATGATCGACTGACAGCAACCAAGCCGTGACCGTCAGGGAGCGGCCGCGTAACGGTCGTAGCATTCGCTGCTTTTTCAGCGGCGAAATGCAGGCCCGACAGGGGCCGGCGGGACGCCAGCGCTCCATGGGAATCTCAGAAGCGGAACAGCTCGGTGGGGACGTGCTGGGAGCTGATGACCAGGCGCGTGCTGCAGTGCTCGCGGGATTTCAGGGCCTGGTCCGCCGAGAGTTGAGCGAGCGCGGGATGGTTATTGTTCTCGCTCAAGTGTGCCAGCACCAGCACCGCCGCCAGGCCGTCGTAGTCCTGCGCCAGAAACTCGGCCACCGCATCATTGGACAGGTGCCCGGTGCGGCTCATCACCCGCTGTTTCACCACCCAGGGATACGGTCCCACCTTCAGCATGTCGAGATCGTGGTTCGATTCCAGGATCAGGCAGTGGCACCCGCGGAGATGCACTTTCACCGAGTCGGGAATGTAGCCCAGGTCGGTGCAAAGGCCCACGCGGACCCCTTCGGCCTGGATGCGGAAGGCGACCGGATCGACCGAGTCGTGCGGGATGGTGAAGGTTTCGATCTCGATGTCGTTGATGGTCAGTGTCTGCCCGGCCCGGAACAGCTCGAAGCGCGGCATCACCCTGACTTCGGCGGGATCGGCGGGCACCACGCGGCGCGCCAGTTCGGTCATGTAGACGGGAACGCCAAGCCCGCCGGCCAGCGACACCATGCCCGAGATATGGTCGCTATGCTCGTGGGAAATGACGATGGCGTCGAGCGCATCGGCCGGCTCGCCGATGGCCCGCAGCCGCTTCTGGGTTTCCCGGCGGCTGAATCCGGCGTCCAGCAGCACGCGCGTCCGCCCGGTGGCGATCAGCGTCGCATTTCCGCCACTGCCGCTGCCCAGAACTGAGACCCGAACGCCCGTAACTTGCCTTTTCTCGCTGCGCGGCTGATCTTAGCAATTGCGGATTGCGGATTGCGGATTTCAACCAAGTTCAAAATCCGCAATCCGAAATTAGCAGTCGAGTTGTTCCCGGCCGAGTTTCATGCCGTCCAGGTTGCCCAGCGCGGTCACGGCCACCTGGTTGGTGCGGAAGAACTCGTTGGCGATCTCCGCCACCTCCTCCGGCGTGACCCGCTCGATTCTAGCAGCGATCTCATCGAGCGAGAAGAATTTCCCGAAATACATCTCCTGGCGGGCGAGGTTGGACATGCGGGCGGTGGTGGACTCCAGCGACAGCATCAGGCTGCCCTTGAGGTGGTCTTTGGCGCGGCGCAGCTCCTCGGGCGGCACCGCATTGGCCTTCAGGTCGCGGAATTCCTTCATGATCAGCTCCACCACCTTGAGGGCCGCTTCGGCCGAAGTCCCGGCGTAGACCGACAGGCAGCCGGTGTCGCGATAGGGGTTCAACTCGGAAAAAACCGCGTAGGCCAGCCCCTGCTTCTCGCGGATGTTCTGGAACAGCCGCGAGCTCATGCCGCCGCCCAGCACGGTGTTCAGCAGATAGCAGCCGTAGCGGCGCTCGTGCGGCAGCGGATAGGACGGCACGCCCAGGCACAGGTGGACCTGCTCCAGGTCTTTTTTGTTGCGCAGCGTGATGCGCGAGTGGGGCTGCGGCGCCACGTCCGGCAATTCGTCGGTCGAGGACCCCAGCCCAGCGTAGTACCGGCTGACCAGATCGACCACCGCCTGGTGTTCCAGGTTGCCGGCCGCGGAAATGACCATGCGGTTCGGCACATAATACCGGCGGAAGTAGTCCCACAGGGTTTTCTGGTCCAGCCTCCGCACGCTCTCCTTGGTGCCCAGAATCGGCTTGCCGAGCGGATGGTCCTTCCAGAAGTTCTGGGTGAAGATTTCGTGGACCAGGTAGTCGGCGTTGTCCTCGTCCATCTTGAGCTCTTCCAGGACCACGCCGCGCTCACGAACGATGTCATCTTCCCTGAACAGCGGGTTCAGCAGCAGGTCGGAAAGGACGTCGAAGGCCACCGGCAGGTGCTCGTCGAGCACCTTGGTGTTGAAGCAGACGCATTCCTTGGCGGTGAAAGCGTCCAGGTGCCCGCCGATGGAATCCACCGAGCGGGCGATCTGTTCGGCCGTGCGGTGGGTGGTTCCCTTGAACAGCATGTGCTCGATGAAGTGGCAGATGCCGTTGTGCTCGGGAGGCTCGCGGCGCGACCCGGTATTGATCCAGATGCCGACCGAGACGGAGCGCACGTGCTGCATCACCTCGGTCAATATCCGCAGACCGTTCGGCAATACTTCCCTTCGGATATTGCGCGTGTCTCCTCGGCTCATCTGGATTTCGGGACTGCGAGTTTCGGGTTGCGGATTCCCGATTGCGGATTTCCCTCGCCGGCATCCGGGCGCCGGCGATCAATCGGAAATGCCGTCAACTCAGGGGACGAACCATTAATAGCACAGCCCCCGGCGGATTACCAGCGAATGCGCCTGTGTGCTGCGATTCAGACAGTGGGGGAGGGGGCGAGAGCGCGCGGGGCCGCTCGGGCAGGGGATGAGCACGCCGAACCGGGAAGACTGAGCGGGACGCACGGCCGAGGGGAGATGCTGAGTCCCGGTAGCTGGGTTGGGGCCAGAC